>JBILHV010000160.1:0-4677 GCA_044350305.1 Burkholderiaceae bacterium | reverse complement strand
CCAGTCGATTCGATCCAATTTAAGATCCACGGCCAGCCCCGAAGCGGGGAGCGTGGCCTGCCGCCCCATCGCTAAGGCGGCGCGATTGAAAAAGGTGGTGCTCCCGGAGGCTGTCTGACGCTCGAATCTACCATTCAAGACATCTGCAAACGAGACATTCAAGGCGTGCTCAACACCCATCTGGTTCGGCGTGTGCATCCAACGCGCTGACAATGCCATACGGCTTGCAGCGGTCTTTCCAAGCGGAGCGGGCAATTTAATTGTGACACCCTCAAGGGAGGATGTCAGCTGCGCGTCGAAACCTGCTCTCGGCAGCGGTTTAATCGACCCCGCGTATTTTGTCTTACCCGTAAACACAGTTAGAGTTTTGGCCGCGCTGAGTTTGCGCAAGCCTTCGGCCGTCAACTCGCCATCAAAACTCAAACCAGATTGCCCCTGCCCCCAACCTCCCGTCGCGCGCACGGTTCCACCAAGAAACTGAGCGGACAGAGAGTCAGTACGAGCACTTGCCTCTGTAAAAGCAACGACTCCTTGGACGCCGTCCAAACCAAGGTCATCCAAGTAGCGAATGACGTTATCACTAAGTTCAATCGTGCCTTTAACCAGAGGTTGCTCAGGGTGATCCAAATCGACAGTGAGCAAAAGCGGAACGCCGATCGATCCGCTCACGTTTACATCGTTCAGTAGGTGAGGTATGTCTTTCGCAAGTGGCGTACCACGCAAAATCCGGAGATAATCTTCAGCCAAATTCTTGGTTTGCGCTTGAATCGTCAAGACAGGCTTGGTGCCTAGATCTGGAACAGACGCAACAAGACTTTGAATAGCGAGCCGCCCCCCATGCGTATCGAACACGGCAGCACGGTTACTGCGCACATCCAACGCAAGCTTATTTAAGGTGACCGTACCCTGCTCGAGAATAAGATCCGGCCAACCAAGCTTGAGTGATGTCGCAAGATCGTAGTCAATCACCAAATCCTGCACGACGCTGTCTATTTTGAAGACACCGGGCTGATCTGGCGTGTTGAATGGGAAATGGGTCAAATCCCCCTTAACGTTGATCGTGGCGTGGGTGACGACTCCGAGCTTGAAGGCATCGCGCAGCCATCGCCGGGTGATATCGTCCACAGCAGGCGTCACATATTGATACAGATTGGCGATAGGTAGATTGGTGAGTGTTCCGTTTAAATCAAGCAACCCGGCCTTAGAATCTCCGCCAGGCGTCCAAGCACCCGAGAGCACAAACTCGGCGCCTGCGGTTTTAATCCCGAGCTGCTTAGCTGAAATGGAAAAAACGCCATCCCCTTTACGAATAAGCTGTCCTTGGAATGCCGTATCCGCAAGTTCTATACGGTCTGGACCAAACCAAGGGCCTTGGACATGCAGATTTTTTCCTGAAGCAGAAAGCAATAAGCCTACGCGATCGGGAGTGCGAGAAAAAATAGGCCAGTCATCCCCCCTAAACAAATCGCCCGGGCGCCCGGAGATGCGTAAGGTCATCTGATCGATATCAACACTTTCCTGCCCCTCTGCTGGAATACGCAACCCAATTGACGAACCAGCCAGTTCTAGCGTGACGTCGGTCAAATGACCTGCACTCAAATCGCTCCAGAGTCTCGCATGGACGCGCCCTTCGACTCGAGGGAGATCGAGCCAAGGCAACCAGGCGCTGGGTTGAAAATCATCCAACTCAAAGAAAACAGTCGCCTGGCCGTTTTCGTGGGAGGCAAGTGGATTCAGTTTGTTTTGTGTCTTGGCGATAAATTCGAATCGCTGACCGAGGGCTTTGGGCAAAGAGGCGCTAATCCGAAGCTGGTGCGAAAACAGACTATTGACCAAGTCTACGTCTATCCCTTCTAACACGAGCGGCGGCGCGCCGCGCAGGCGATCATGCCAAGCAATTCGTGCCTCGCGCAACTGTAGGTGCCCCTGATCAAGGAGCCATCGCACCGCCAGCGCCTGCGCATCGAAACGAAGGTGTTGCGAGGGCGTATCGCTTAAGACTTGACCCGCAATAACAATCGAGCCATCCGTGCGCCGCTCAGCGGAAAGCTCAAATCCATTGACTTCCAGCTCTTTGAACCGCAAATCCAAGGTCATCAAACTGCGCCAGCCTATGACGGCAAATGCGTCAGGTACGCGTAGAAATTCTTGCCCCTGAGGGCTCACCACCCGAAAATTCTGAATGGCTAAAGTAGGATTTAGCCCGGACCAGCCACCCGCAATCTCATCGATCGTGACCTGGGCATCTAGGGCTTTGGACAAACGCTGCTCGATCTGCGGGCGCCACTCATTGACATGAGGCACCACCCAAAAACGAACAATCAGCATACCAAGCGCTGCCACTCCGTAAGCGAGCAGTATGCCAATCACAAGAATTCGTAGGGTATTTTTGATAATTCGCAAAACTATTTAGAGCTCAAAATTTCGTACACAGCGTTCTGTGCGGTATTGTGCAAACTTATAACCCAATCTGCCGAAGCTGTCTTAGCGATAAACCAAGAATGACTCAATCTCTGATTTCTCACGCCCTACCCTGGTCCGGGGTGTTGCGCCGGCTCACTCAGGCAAAACCTGAATTTGCGGAGTGGCTCGAACAGTCTTGTCATGAGCCCATTACCGCGGCGCGCATCGAAACTTGGTTCAGCGAACTGGCAGGGTCTCGTCCCCAGGACTTGACCCTTGACCCGACAACGTGCCGCAAGGTGCTCAGGCAGTTACGTCAGCGCACTTTTTATCTGAGCATGATCAGGGATCTGGGCGGCGTCGCTCCGCTCGAGGAAGTCGTTGGTGCGATGACAAAACTGGCGGATTGCTCCGTCGAGCAAGCATACCGAAGCGTCATCTCAGATATGGCACCTACGCATGGCATCCCCCGAGACTCGGCCACTGGACGTCCTCAGGAAATGCTGATCATCGGCATGGGAAAGCTTGGGGGTTGTGAGCTGAACGTGTCTTCCGATATAGACCTCGTGATGTTGTACGGAGAGGAAGGCGAGACCGATGGCCCGCGGGCGATTAGCCATCACGAGTTCTATGGTCGACTGACTCAGCGAATGATGCCCCTCCTTTCCGAGTTGGATGCGGATGGCCAAGTGTTTCGCACCGACCTGCGGCTGCGACCCGATGGCGACTCCGGCCCCTTAGCCTGGAGTCTGGATGCTTTTGAGCAATATCTGTTTACGCAAGGTCGTGAGTGGGAGCGCTATGCCTGGCTCAAAGCGCGCCCCATGCCCGGCCAGGCCTTTAAGGATAGTGATTCGAGACTAAATCTGCAGCATCTGGAAAGCATGCGCATCCCCTTTGTTTATCGAAAGTATTTTGACTTTGATGCGCTGGCAGCGCTGCGGTCGCTGCGAGAAAGAATCCGCCAGGATTGGCAGCGCAAAGCCTTGGCTCGCCCAGGTGTCGATTCGCGCCTGAACATCAAGCTTGGGGAAGGTGGTATTCGCGAGATCGAGTTCGTGGTTCAGCTATCCCAGCTGATTCGTGGTGGCCGAATGCCGGCTCTGCAGCAGCGTGGTCTGCTCGAGGCCTTGCAAGCACAACGTCGGGCAGGGATTCTGCCCGCCCTCACAGCAAGCAGACTAGCTGAGGCGTATGTTTTTCTTCGACGAACGGAGCATGCGCTGCAGTATGCCGAGGACGCTCAAACCCATCTTCTGCCCAATGAGGCATCCCGCTTGGCAGAGCTCGCGCATGCCATGCGCATGTCTGTTTCTGAATTCACGCAGACTCTTGAGCAAAATCGAGAGTTCGTTGCGTACACTTTTAGAGATGCATTCCGACTCGCAGGGCTCGGCGACGACCCCGCGCAACCTAAAACAAAATCCGAAACACCTCGCACACCTGAAAACGACTCCACCCAACCGTTATCCACACTGGAACTAAGCCTGGCCTCTTTCGCAGAGGATGCCAGTGCACTCACGAAACGCGTAGAGACCTTTCTTGACGGCAGCAGGATTCGATCAGCCTCTGCCTCGAGCAAGGCGCGGATCGACACACTATTGCCCATCGCTCTGGATGCAGCTAAGCAAACAGGGCAACCCATGACGGCAGCCTTGCGCATGCTCGACTTGATCGAACAAGTCACGCAACGTAGCGCCTATCTAGCCCTACTGGCTGAATACCCCGAAACCCTTGCACGTATCGCGCGCATGATGGCCGCCAGCCCTTGGGCTGCACAATACCTGATCCAAAACCCTGTTGTTCTTGATAGCTTAATCACTTGGCATACCTTGATGACGCCGATCAATTACGAGCAAGCGAGCGCTTCAATGCGGGCCGATCTTGACGCGTGCGTGTTACCAGATGGCACCGCCGATGTTGAGCAACAGATGAATCTAATGCGGGATACGCAACGGCAACTGAGTTTTCAGCTACTCGCACAAGACCTAGAAGGGAACCTATCGGTAGAGAGCCTCGCAGATCAACTATCTGCCTTAGCTGATCTGTTTCTGAATGAGACGCTGGCGCGCGTTTGGCCTTTAGTGTGCAAACCTAACGAGGGGCAGCCCTGCCCGACCTTGCGCTTAGCCATCATTGCGTACGGTCGACTCGGGGGTAAGGAACTCGGCTATTCCTCGGACTTAGACCTGGTCTATCTCTATGATGACCCGCGGGAAGACGCCGCAGAAGTCTATGCCAAGCTCGCTCGACGCATGACGTCTTGGTTATCGA
>JBILHV010000159.1:0-4686 GCA_044350305.1 Burkholderiaceae bacterium | reverse complement strand
GTGCACCGCAGGCATACACCTGATAGCCAGACAAATCAGGGAAATCTTCCATAACCGCTTTGTGCACAAACCCAGTGCGCCCAGTCCACGAATCGTCAGGTAATGCATCCGATACAACCGGGACATAGGTGAAATTCGGAATAGTCGCCGCCCAACTTTGAGCGAGTGCGTGCATGTAGAGGTCGCACGGACGTCGCCCCCCCCAATACAGCGTGACGGGTCGCTTAATATTCTGATGCACCATATGTTCAATGATTGCTTTAATCGGTGCGAAACCCGTACCGCTCGCGACCATTACAATTGGCAGCGGGCTGTCTTCACGCAAAAAGAATGAGCCAAGCGGCCCTTCAATACGCAGGATCTCGCGCTCTTTCATTTGAGTGGCACCCACACCAAACACATGATCGGTAAACAACCCACCCGGTAGATGACGGATATGCAGCTCGAGCGCTGCAGCCGAATGAGGTGGATTGCCCATCGAATAGCTTCGACGTTTCCCATCCTTTAGAATTAATTCGACATATTGACCCGCGTAGAACTTGAACGTCTCCGTTGCGGGCAGTTGTAGCTGCAGGACAGCCACGTCTGCTGCGGGACGGGAAATAGACGTCACACGCGACGGCAATTTGCGCACTTGGATATCAGAGGCCAAGCGGATCTCGCGGGACTCGACAACCAGATCGCTAGTAGCGCGCGCTTGACATAGCAAGGTATAACCCGCCTCGCGCTCTTCCGGGCTCAGCACCACTTCTGCGCTAGGCACGGGCTGGATAGTGCCCGACACAATCTTGGCTTTACAGGTGGAGCACGCGCCACTGCGACAACTGTACGGCAAAAGAATGCCAGCGGCTAAGGCCGCATCTAAAACGGTTTGGTCGGCCGTCACTGTGAACTGGTGTTGGCTTGGTGCGATAGTGACTTGAAACGTCATGAGTCTTGCTGCCCTATAAGATTCAGATATAACTTGCTGCGCATTTTACTTTTAAAGCACAGGTGAAAGAACCGGATTTTTCGAACGAATATCAAGCAATTTCCCCTTGCGGGCCCGCTTCGAAAGATATTCCCCTAGCTGAGATCCTGAAACAACGTCTTCGACCTGCTTGTTTCTGTAGAGGCCCACCACGCGCATACCCGCTTTGGAGAGCGGAACGCACTGTGCCAACTTATCCGGGGCATCGATACCCATCAGAATGGTTCCGCGCCCACCGGATGCAAGTGTCTTGACTTCGTCGAGCGGGATCACCAAGAGGCGTTGGCGGGTCGACATCAACGCCAAATGAATGGCCCCCCCAAATACAGGAACGGGACGAATCAACGTATCCTGATCTTCCAGCGTGATGAATTGCTTGCCGGCCCGTTGTCGAGACGCCATATCAGACACTTTCGCAATAAAACCAAATCCCTGTGCCGTTGAGAACAGAAACCGCGACTCTGCACTCGCGGCAAGCACATGCTCAATCTGACTGCCTGGCGCCAAATCGATCATAGACGTAACCGGCGCTCCGTCTCCGCGAGCCGAAGGCAAGCCAGACACCGCAACGGAATAGGCTCTTCCGTTACTTCCCAGGGCGACCAGAGTGTCAGTGCTGCGGCACTCGAAGACACCGTAGCAATCATCGCCAGCCTTGAAATTAAACTGAGATGCGTCATGCCCATGCCCCTGACGGGCCCGCAACCACCCTTTCTGCGACACAATCACCGTGATGGGCTCATCAAGAACGCGTACTTCCATGACTGCGCGCTCAGCGACTTTAATCAGTGTGCGACGATCATCTCCGTACTGCTTCGCATCAGCTTCGATTTCTTTAATAATCAGACGCTTCAATGCGGCCGGCTGATCAATCAACTCTTTAAGCTTCTCTTGCTCAGCACGTTTTTCCGATAGTTCTTGTTCGATTTTGATGCCCTCAAGACGCGCAAGTTGGCGCAGACGCATATCCAGGATATCGTCAGCCTGTCTCTCAGTCAGCTTAAAGCGCTTCATCAACGCTGATCGTGGCTCGTCCGATTCGCGAATCGTTTGAATCACTTCGTCAACATTCAGATACACCAGCATCCGGCCTTCGAGTACATGAATACGGTCGCTGACTTTGTCGTAGCGATATTGCGTACGGCGAAGAACCGTGCCTGTGCGAAAGCCAATCCACTCGAGCAGCGCCTGACGCAAACCTTTTTGTCGAGGTCTGTGGTCGGTGCCAATGCAGACTAGATTAATCGGCACACTCGTCTCCATGCTGGTTTGCGCCAGCAGGGTATTGACGAATTCGTCACGATCAATCTTGGAGGTCTTGGGCTCGAACACCAAACGCACCGCCGCATCTTTGCCGGACTCATCACGTACGGCATCCAAAAGAGCCAGCATTTGTGACTTGGTTTGCTGTTGTTCTGGGCTCAGACTCTTTTTACCAGTCTTGATTTTAGGATTGGTAAGATCTTCGATTTCTTCAAGAACACGTTGGCATGACGCGCCAGGCGGCAATTCGTGCACGACTAACTGCCACTGACCACGCGCCATTTCCTCGAACTGCCAACGCGCCCGCGCTTTAAGCGATCCGCGGCCAGACTGATAGATCTGGGCAATTTCCGCCACAGGGGTAATAATCTGCCCCCCGCCAGCAAAATCCGGGCCTGGCACCATTTCAAACAGGCTTTCATCCGACAAACTTGGCTGTTTAAGCAGGGCCACACAAGCCTGCGCGATCTCTCGAAGGTTGTGCGCAGGAATCTCCGTCGCCATGCCCACGGCAATCCCGGAGGCTCCGTTGAGCAGCATGACCGGCAAACGCGCTGGCAGCATTTGAGGCTCTTGGTGACTGCCATCATAGTTAGGGATGAAGTCAACGGTTCCCTCATCGAGCTCTTCAAGTAACAATCTTGCGAACGGCGTCAGACGCGCCTCGGTATAACGCATTGCAGCTGCGTTATCCCCGTCACGAGAACCAAAATTACCCTGTCCGTCAATTAAGGGGTAGCGCAACGAAAACCGCTGTGCCATGCGAACCAGCGCATCATAGGCGGCTTGATCGCCATGGGGGTGATACTTACCCAGCACATCACCCACGACTCTGGCTGATTTGACGGGCTTCGCACCAGATTGCAAGCCCATCGCTTGCATCGAATATAGGATTCGGCGTTGCACAGGTTTCTGTCCATCACCAACATCCGGCAACGCGCGTCCGCGCACAACAGAAACCGCGTAATCTAAATAGGCCTGCTCGGCATATAGGCCTAGCGTCAGAGAATCGTCAGTCGACGAAGGGTCAAACAACCCCGGTTGAGAACCATCATTCATTTAAATATCAACCTCTGCAAGATTACCCTTGTCTTCAAGCCAAGTTCGGCGCGCTCCCGACTCACCTTTTCCCATCAACATATCAAACATGCTTGTCGTCGCCGCCGGATCCAGTGAGCCATAGCCTACAGGCAGCATACGTCTCGTATCCGGATTCATGGTGGTTTCCCACAGTTGCTCTGGGCTCATCTCGCCAAGGCCTTTGAAGCGACTGATGTCCCAAGACCCCTCACGCACCCCTTCTTTGCGCAATTTGTCCTGGATCACCTCAAGCTCACCGGTATCCAAGCAATAAATCTTGCGTGCAGGGCGTTTGCCCAACGAGGGCACATCGACGCGGAATAAGGGTGGGCGAGCGACATGCACATGTCCGAGCTCAACCAAGCGCGGGAAGTGCCGGTAGAACAGCGTCAATAAAAGCACTTGAATATGCGAGCCATCCACGTCTGCGTCTGACAAGATACAAACGCGACCATACCGCAAACCGGAAAGATCCGGAGTGTCTGTTGGGCCATGAGGATCCACACCAATCGCAACGGAAATGTCATGAATTTCATTATTGGCAAACAAACGATCTCGATCGACTTCCCAAGAGTTCAGCACTTTGCCTCGCAAGGGCAAGATGGCCTGAAACTCCTTGTCACGTCCCATTTTGGCCGAGCCCCCTGCTGAGTCACCTTCAACAAGAAAGACTTCGGTACGCGAGACATCCGACGACTCACAATCCGTGAGCTTGCCCGGCAATACCGCGACACCGGAACTTTTACGTTTCTCAACTTTTTGAGCAGAACGCGCACGGGCCTGCGCCTGGCGGATGGCGAGTTCTGCCAGCTTTTTCCCGTACTCCACGTGCGTATTGAGCCAGAGGTCCAACGACGTACGCACGAAACCGCCGACTAAACGCACCGCATCGCGGCTATTGAGCCGCTCTTTAATCTGCCCCTGAAACTGTGGATCCAGGACCTTGGCGGACAACACAAAACTAGTTCGGGCGAACACATCCTCCGGAAGGAGCTTGACCCCCTTGGGTAACAGTCCGTGCAGCTCAGCAAAAGACTTCACTGATGAAAATAATCCTTCGCGCAGGCCGGACTCGTGCGTACCGCCAGCCGGGGTTGGAATCAAGTTGACGTAGGACTCACGCACCACATTACCCTCGTCGGCCCAAGCGACCACCCACTGTGCGCCCTCTCCGTCGGCAAAGCTTTCGTGGTCGGCGTCGGCAAATTGCTCACCACCGAAAAGCGGCACGCGCAACTCGGTGCCATCTAGTGCTTCAGTCAGATAGCCCGCCAAGCCATTTTCATATTGCCAGGTCTTTGTATCCCCAGTCTTTTCATTGATTAAGCTGACTCTCACGCCAGCCATCAACACAGCCTTGCTGCGTAACAAAT
>JBILHV010000158.1:0-4690 GCA_044350305.1 Burkholderiaceae bacterium | reverse complement strand
CGCGATGAGCCGTCCCTAATTGGCCTAGACTTGATCGGTGGCAGTCCAAATTATGCGATCAGTCGTAAAGCGGCCGACGCTTGGTCGCCCGTACTGGACGCACGCCTTCAAAAGCAATTCGGTATCAAACTACTTGGCCACTGGCCCTTCGGCCCCCAAATGCTTTTCTGTAAAAAGCCGATCGCTCAGCTCGCCGACGTCAAAGGCCTCAAGGTTCGAGTGACAGACCAAATCATGGCCAAATTCCTAGAGTCACTGGGCGCCACACCTGTACCGATGGGCTTTAGCGATGTCCATCAGGCATTGTCGTTAGGCGTAGTTGACTGTGCGGTCACCGGTCCAAGCTCGGCAAACTCGGCATCGTGGACTGAAATTGTCACCCACCAGTTGCCACTCGGCTTCCAAATGGGCTTTAACGGCTATGCAATTTCGCTGAAAACGTGGAACCGTCTGAAGCCAGACCAACAAGTCAAACTGCAGGCAGCGTTTACTGAATTAACCAACGACATCTGGAAATATTCAGAAGAGCTGTATCAAGACGCTTTACGTTGTAATGAAGGCTCAGATCCTTGCACGACCGGCAAAAAGTTTAAGGTCACTACAGCAAAGGTTTCTGAGGCAGACATCAAGTTAGTCGGTAGTGCCGTCGATAAGCTGTCCTTCCCTGCATGGGCACCTGTTTGTGACAAAACCAATCCAACTTGCTCTGCTGATTGGAAGAAGGCCGTTGGTCCAATCCTTGGCGTGAAATAAGGTACTAGTATGAAAACACGGCTAGAGAGTTTATTAAGCATCCTGTTTGGCGGAATTTTCAGCATTCTGGTTATCGTCGTCACCATTGAGACAATCGCCAGAAAACTTTTTAATATTTCGCTGCAAGGAGCAGATGAATTAGGGGGCTATGCGTTGGCGATTGGGTCAACGCTTGCCTTCAGCCTAGCCGTGTTTGGTAGGAATCACATTCGCGTCGATGTGTTACACGAAAAGTTACCACCGTGGCTACAAGGCTGGATGAATTGGTTCGCGGCGACAAGCATGGCCGTGTTTGCGATTTTCCTGTGCTTTGTCACGGTGAATGTCCTGACCGATACCATCAGTTACAGCAGCACTGCCCAAACACCTTGGGCAACACCTCTGATATATCCTCAATCCATTTGGTATGCCGGACTCGTCATTTTTGCATGCGTGACGTCAGTCTGGGCTATTCGTGCGACCTATTTGTTAGCGAAAGGCCGCATCGAAACGCTTAATAAAGAGTTTGAACCCAAGAGCGCGAAAGAGGAAATAAAAGAAGAGCTCGATGACCTCGCACAACGATCCAATATATCTGAGATCACAAATAAATCATGAATCCAACCATTGTCATAATCGCCTTCCTGATCATGGTCATCATGATGATCGCGGGTGTCCCGATCGCTGTATCGATGGCCTTAGTGGGTATTGTGGGCGGGGTCTCTGTCTACGGGATGCCATTTATTAACTCCATCGCCCCAGTGTTATGGGGCGTACAAAATGAGAATCTTCTTACATCGATCCCGTTATTTATTTTGCTCGGCGAGCTATTACTGAGATCTGGCATTGCGGATCGAATGTATCTTGCGCTTTCTGCTTGGTTTGGTCGATTACCTGGCGGCTTGCTGCACACAAATATTGGCAGCTGCGCGTTATTTGCTGCGACCTCAGGATCCTCCGTCGCCACGGCAGCCACGATTTCAACCGTGGCCCTACCTTCCTTAATGAAGCGTGGCTATCCGATCAGACCTTCGCTCGGTTCAATTGCAGCAGGTGGAACCCTCGGGATTCTGATTCCGCCCAGCGTCAACATGATTATCTACGGGTCGCTTACCAGCAACTCGATTGGCAAACTGTTTATTGCAGGGATCATTCCCGGACTGTTGCTCACCGGCTCCTTCATGCTGTATATCGCCATCACTAGTTTGCTGAGCGGTAATGCCATGCGCGAAGAGAAAGTGTCCTTCAGCGACAAGCTCAAAGTGTCGGTGCACCTCATTCCTCCCATGATCGTCTTTGGCGTGGTCATGGGTAGCCTGTATTTTGGTATCGCCACTGCGACAGAGAGTGCTGCCTTAGGGGTCACGACCGTCGTCCTGTTTGTATTGAAGTCTGGTCGTTTGAATTGGGCGCTTTTGCGTGGCTGTTTTATTTCCACAGCACGCGTCTCGGGCATGATTTTATTGATCATCGCGGCTGCGTTTATCCTGAATCTAACGATTAGCCTAACAGGCGTTGCCGAGATTATGACCAAATGGGTCACAGGCCTCGGGCTTTCGAAGACCACCTTAATTCTTGGTTTGATTTTGTTTTATCTGTTGCTAGGTATGTTCATGGATGTTTTATCCATGATGGTTGCGACGATACCGATTACCTACCCCATCGCCATGGCGCTTGGCGTCGATCCAATTTGGTTTGGTATCTTCGTGATCCTAATGTGTGAACTCGGTCTCATCACACCACCTGTCGGGATGAATCTTTTCGTGGTGCACGGCATACGGCCTGACAAAGGTGGTATCGAGGACGTCATGTGGGGCGCACTTCCCTATGCGATTATCATCATCCTGTTCACCATCTTCCTGATGATCTTCCCAGAAATCGTCACCTGGTTGCCTAACCAGATGTAGAGACGTTGCGCCTGAGAAAATCAATAAACAGCGCGCTGACTTTCTCGGGTTGTTCTTGCTGCACCCAATGCCCGGCACCCTCGATCAGATGGGTGCCTTGCATTTGGGTGGTCAAGGTTTTTTGTACAGACTCAAGGCCACCTGGCGTCTGATACACACCCCAGTCGCTTTTGCCGCCGATAAAAATACACGGCACATCAATTGTGCGACCGGCAAAGATTCTCAGCTCGCGATCGAGCCGCCCGATACGGTAGCCTTGCAAGCCACCCTGAAAGCCATTGCGACCGTACTCTTCGCTGTAGACCTTCAGTTCAGCGTCCGGTAGCCACTTACATCCAGCAATCGCGGTCTCTGAGGGCATATCCGGCTCCACGGACTCAGCCATCCCCAACTCTAAATCCATCACGTAGTAGCGCGGAAGCTTTTCCCATTCGCTTGCGATCAACGCCTTCAACGGGAACGGTTTGTTCTCAAGCCAGTCCGCACTTTTGACGTGATAGTAGGCACGCAGAAAACTATGCAGTCCTTGTTTGGCATGCCACATGTTTTCATTAGCGGGCTCCGTCGCGTAATACACCTGATAGTACTTACGTGGCGGTGAAAGCTTGGCTAAATCCTCATTGATCGGATTCGAGGCGGCGGGCACGACCGGCTGATTGTCTGTATTGAACGGCCAAGGGTCCGGCGCCCCACGGAATGGTGAGCTCATCAAAATGACCGAACGAAAGACATCAGGTCGTGTGAGTGCGCACCACCCGGCAAGAGGCGAGCCTTGATCATGACCAAATACGCCGGCAACAGTCTTGTAACCAAGTGCCGCCACCAAGGCGAGCATGTCGTTGATCTTATTGAGCGTACCGAAAGGACGCATGTCGTCGCCATACTTAATCTCGGTCCCACCACTGCGACCATAGCCGCGTACATCCGGTGCAATCACGTGATAACCCGCTTGCGCAAGAGGCTGCATGACTTTACGCCAACTATAGGCAAGCTCTGGAAACCCGTGCAGTAATAGCACCAAAGGACGCCCTGGCGTCTCAAACCCTGCTTCCAGGACATGAAAGGTGATGCCATTCACATTTGGGATGAAACGCGAACGCACGCCCGCAGGAAGAACCGCAGCGCTTAAAGGAGTCATCAAGGCAAGACCTTTCTGGTGAGATTAATGTTTGTACCAGTCTTTCACGGCTTGAACATAGCGTTCAACACCCTGCGTGACGGTCGCAGGTTGCAAGGCGCCATAGGACAAGCGTTGGTAGTTCGCCGAACTTGTATCCGTTAAACCGAAGGCGAAGCCTGGGATAGACACAACCTTATGTTTTTCTGCCATCGCACGATTGAACGCAAACGGATCTTGTCCCTTTGGAAGACCAGGCAGTTTCATCAGAACGTAAAACGCGCCTTGCGTTTGTGGAAACTGCGCCAGATCGCCCAGACTACTCAAGATTTCATACACATTTTTGCGCACGCGTGAGAGCGCATCCACCTTAGGCTGCACCCAAGCGCGACCAAACTTTAATACCTCGGCTGCCAATATCTGTGATGGGATCGGTGCGCAGATCAAGTTCGTATCCTGCACCTTATTCATTGCATCGAACAAGTCAGCAGGAAAAACCACGTAGCCTATCCGCCAACTCGCCATGCCGTAGTTCTTAGACATTGAAAAGAACGACAGCGTATGTTTCTGTGCACCTGGCACGGAGGCGGGTGAAAAATGCTTGACGCCTTCATACGTAAAGTATTCGTAGGCCTCATCACTAAAGTGATAGATTCCTTTGGAGGCGCACAGCGCATTCACTGCCGTTAGCGATTCCTGCGAATACACTGCACCCGTTGGATTGTTAGGCGATACCGTGACAATCGCACGGGTTCTAGGCGTGATCGCAGCGGCCAGCGCGTCCACATTCAAGCTCCAGTCTGCATTCGTCGGCACAGGAACGGGCACACAACCTACCATCCTTATCGCCATTTCTTGGTTGAAATAAAACGGCATTGGCAAGATAAACTCGTCGCCCGGGTCACCTACAGCCATGACACTATTCAAGAACGCC
>JBILHV010000187.1:0-4259 GCA_044350305.1 Burkholderiaceae bacterium | reverse complement strand
CGGGTCTCGCCATCGCGTGTCTCGCGCGGAATCCCAATGCGCATAGACTTCTCCAAATAGAAAAAATTGAATCCCTGATTTATACACCATCGAACGCGGCTTGACCCGAGAGCACTTTCTCCGATCCCGACTACAATTTCAACCAATATGACTGATTCAGCCCCAAGCAAGCAGTTCAACGCAAAAAAACGCGTCGTTGTCGGCATGTCCGGTGGCGTTGACTCGTCGGTGACGGCTTGGCTGCTCAAAGAGCAGGGTTACGAGGTCGTGGGTCTCTTTATGAAAAACTGGGAAGATGACGATGACTCAGAGTATTGTTCGACGCGTCAGGATTGGTTGGATGCGGTGAGCGTGGCCGATGTGCTGGGTGTTGATATCGAGGCTGTGAATTTTGCAGCGGAATATAAAGATCGCGTGTTTGCTGATTTTCTGCGTGAGTATTCGGCGGGCCGCACCCCTAACCCTGATGTCCTGTGCAACGCCGAGATTAAGTTCAAGGCGTTCTTGGACCACGCGATGTCGCTTGGGGCAGATCACATCGCCACAGGTCACTACGCGCGCGTACGTGCGGTCGAGGGCGCGACAGGCTTGCGCTTTGAGTTACTGAAGGCACTGGATCACACCAAAGACCAAAGTTATTTCTTGCATCGTTTAAATCAGGCGCAGCTGTCACGCACGCTCTTTCCTTTAGGCGAGATCCCCAAAAGCGAGGTGCGACGCATCGCCCATGCACTCAAGCTATCAAATGCGGCGAAGAAAGACTCCACCGGTATTTGTTTTATTGGTGAACGCCCGTTCCGTGAATTTTTGAATCGCTATTTGCCGACGAAACCCGGGCCTATCCTGACTGAAACCGGTAAGCAAGTGGGGCTGCATCATGGCCTGTCGTTTTACACCTTGGGTCAGCGCAAGGGTTTGGGCATTGGTGGTGTCAAGGGCCACCAGCATGCCGATGGCACGGGCCCGGTCTGGTATGCCGCACGTAAAGATTTAGAGAACAATGCGCTGTATGTCGTCGAAGGCCACGAACACCCCTGGCTGTTGTCACACGCACTGCGTGCGGATCAGGCGAGCTGGGTGTCGGGCATCGCGCCCGAGGTCGGTGCCTATGCGGCCAAGACCCGGTATCGCCAAGCGGATGCGTCTTGCAAGCTAGAGGGTGCAGCGCAAGACGGCTTTGGCTTGCACTTTACCGAGTCACAATGGGCCATTACACCAGGCCAGTCGGCGGTGTTGTACGACGGTGATGTATGTTTGGGGGGTGGGATCATTGCCAGCTAGCGTCTGACTAGACTGGTCAGATCACCGGCTAGCTGACGACAGGAACGGTATCGATAAAGCTCTGACGTAGTGCCAATTTGGCATACAGACGACTAAGGTTCGGTGCATTGTGCCGCCACGCGATTTGTGGGAAGCGGAAATCCAGGTACCCCAGGATCACGCCAACGGCCACATCTGCAAGACTGTAGCCAACACCGATGCAGTGCGATTGCGTACCCAGATCATTTTCCATGGCCGCTAAGGACGCGTGAATTTTGCCGTACTGGCGGTCAATCCATTCTTTGCTCTGCTGTTCGACTGGGCGTTGAAGTTCTTTCACAATGATGATCGCGGCGTCTAGCGTGCCGTCGGCCAGGGCCTCCCAGCACTTGACGATCGCGCGTTCACGCCCAGTTTTAGGGATCATATGACTCACTGGTGACAGCGTGTCTAAATACTCCACAATCACCCGCGAATCGTACAAACGCGTGTTGTCGTCGGTGATCAGGCAGGGCACCTTGCCCAACGGGTTGTACTGAGAAGCTTTGGTGTCGGCGGCCCAGACGTTTTCTAATTGCAACTCGTAGTCGAGTTTTTTTTCAGCCATCACAATGCGTACTTTGCGAACGTAGGGACTTGTGAGGGATGCAATAAGTTTCATGTAACCGACTAGGCAAAGATTGTCTGAGGGGCTATCTGGGTGCTTGGCCCAAAACAGCTTGTATTCGAGTGCATACGCCTTATAGTGTATCTGCAAGGCGTGCTTCCTAGGTAGATGCACGGGAGTGATAAACTTCTTCGCATCCATTGTGTTGTTTTTTTGTCGTAAATCCACCTATGAAAACTAATCTATCCTTGAGCTCGCTTAATGCAGTGTCGCCTCTTGACGGGCGCTATGCCTCGCGTTGCGACGGTCTGCGGCCCCTGCTGTCCGAGGCGGGCTTTATGGCGCACCGCGTTGAGGTGGAAATTGCTTGGTTGCTTGGCTTGTCCGAAGCAGGTTTGCCCGAGCTGCCGGCCTTTAGCTCCGGCGCGCGCGCCAAGCTCTCGAGCCTGGTGTCCAATTTCTCAGAAGCCGACGCCGAGCGAATTAAGGAGATTGAAAAAACCACCAATCATGACGTCAAAGCCGTTGAGTATTGGCTAAAAGAGAAGGTCGCGGGCGATGCCGAGCTCGAGCGGGCGGGGGAGTTCATCCATTTCGCTTGCACCTCCGAAGACATCAACAACACTTCGCATGCCCTAATGCTCGGTCGTGCACGGGACACAGTCGTATTGCCGCAGCTTCAAAAGGTGTACGCCGCTGTGCAACATATCGCGAAGACGCAGGCTGCGCAGCCGATGCTTTCACGCACCCACGGACAGCCTGCTACGCCCACCACTTTAGGCAAAGAGTTCGCCAACGTCGCAGCGCGGTTGCGTGATGCGATCGCAAACATACAAGCCGTGGTGCCGCTCGCAAAAATGAACGGTGCGACCGGTAACTACAACGCACACGTTTCCGCCTATCCCGAAATCGATTGGCCAGCGTTCAGTGGCCGTGTCTTGAAGCAATTAGGTCTAAAGCAAAACCCACACACGATTCAGATTGAACCGCACGACTGGATGGCTGCTTTGTTTGATGCGATTGCGCGTACCAATACGATTCTGATTGATTTGAATCGCGATATCTGGGGCTACATTGCGTTGGGATATTTCAAGCAGCGTCTGAAAGACGGTGAGGTCGGTTCATCGACTATGCCGCATAAAGTGAACCCGATTGATTTTGAGAACTCAGAAGGCAACCTCGGCTTGGCCAACGCAATGCTGCGCCATTTGTCTGAAAAACTCCCCATCTCTCGTTGGCAACGGGATCTGACGGACTCCACCGTTTTGCGCAATCTCGGTGTGGCACTTGGTTATTGCCTAGTGTCGTACGACGCGTGCCTGCGCGGTTTGGGCAAGCTCGAGGTCAATGCAGCCGCCATGGATACAGACCTCGACAACTGTTGGGAGATTCTGGCCGAACCCATCCAGACTGTGATGCGCCGTTACGGCTTGCCACAACCCTATGAGCAACTGAAGGCGCTGACCCGCGGTAAGGGTATTACTCAAGAGGCTTTGCGAGAATTTATCAATGGCCTGGCGTTGCCTGCCGACGCAAAGGCACGTATGCTTGCGATGACACCCCGTACCTATATTGGCTTGGCACACAAGTTGGCCCTTGTACCTTAAATAAGTTTTCCCTAACGCTATCTTCTATTTCGGAGTCGCAAGATGAAAAAACTACCGCTCGTACTGGCAGCAACAGTTCTCTGTGCACCGCTTTGGATGAGCTCGGCGCACGCACAGTTCGCTAAGGCCGAAGATGCGATTAAGTATCGACAGTCTGCCTTGTCTCTGTTGGGCACACATATGAGCCGATTACAGCCTGTGCTGAAAGGCCAAGTGGCTTTTGATGCCGCGGCGGTGAAAGCGAACGTTGCTGTGATCCAAACCTTGTCGACCTTGCCCTGGACAGCATTTGTTGCAGGCACACAGGGAACAAGCAGTGCGAAGCCTGAAATCTGGTCTGACGCAGCAGGTTTTAAAGCTGCTCAGCAAAAGTTCGAAGCGGCTGTCGTGCAATTGTCGGCTGCAGCGGATTCAGGTGATTTGAACAAACTGCGTTCTGCAGCCGGCGATGTGGGCGCAAGCTGCAAAGCCTGTCACGATTCGTATCGCGCTAAAAAATAACTGTTTAGCCCTGTAAAAAGGGCAAAAGAGTTTGCACATACTGCTCAGGAATTTCCGTCGGCGGTATGTGCGCACAGGACAGGGTGACTAACGTCGCACCGTTGATCCGCTCAACTAAAGCTTGGCCACGTACCAGCGGTGTGGACTGATCAAAGTCGCCAACAATGACAAGTGTCGGAACTTTGATTTGGCTCAGCCTTGGGTAAAGCGCCATGTCGCGGATCGCCGCGCAACAGCCGATGTAACCCTGCGGTGCACCGGTAAGCACCGCGTTGCGCACGCGG
>JBILHV010000157.1:0-4709 GCA_044350305.1 Burkholderiaceae bacterium | reverse complement strand
GACCTCAGGCCCGGGACCAAAAGGCATAGCGCCCATAAGACCAGTGACTGGCACAGTGCCAGCCCAATAACCAATCCAGTCCCAGCCTGCTGGAACAGCGCCCGAGCTAACGGCGTTAAATACTTCGAGCGCGGGGACAAGTTCGCCGGCGCCGTGTACTTTCAGGCGTAACTTGCCACCAGATACGTCGGCCAGAAGTTTGCCCAGGTTCTCTGCGCCTTCGCCCAGATAGACCATATTTTTTGGAAACGTACTCGCAACGTCGAGTGCGCGTTGCGCTTTTGCTTCTTGAGGTTGAGATACGCCGAAAACAAATGCGGCAGCAGCAGCGAGTGCTAGGATTTTTTTCATGGATTCTCCTTCGAGAGCTCGATTGATTCAAATCGACCATGATAGGCGGCTGCCCAATACCAAACTCATAGGCCAGCTAAACGAGTCTGGCCTAAAAAGGCGGTACAGCGTGCAGCATGCTCCTCTCAAGGCCGACGGCGTAGGGTTGTTGCTGGCGGCTTTACAGTGTCTATCGCACTGTTGAGTCGATTCTCGCAATAGAAACTTGTCCTGTCAATCAAACAATGAGCGTACGCGGGTAAGTCTTATGTGACAATTCAGCTCAAATGTAAACAATTTCCTAAGGTTAGTTAGGTATGCTCACGCGCGTAACGCATTGGATGCAGCAACATATGATCGCGATTCGGCGCGACTTCCATCTGTCATACCTGCCACCACTGATGGTTTATTTGGCTGCGGGTGTCTCAAGCTTAACGTCGATTGTTGGCATATTTTTTGTCAAAGACTACCTCAGTCTGTCTAGCGCCGTCTTGGCTTCTCTAAGTTTTTGGATCGCGATCCCGTGGTCTTTAAAGATGGTCTTCGGCCATTTGGTTGACTTGTTTTGGCGCGTTAAAAATCTGATTTTGTTCGCTGGAGCGGTGCTGATAGCCTCGAGCTTGTTCATTATGATTGGCTTGATCGCTGAGCGCGAGGCCATGCAAGCGATCTTGCCGGTCGACACTTGGTATGTCATTAGTGCCTTACTCGCACCAATGGGCTACGTCTTGCAAGACTCCGTGGCAGACGCCATGACGGTTGAGGCAGTACCGCGATTTGATGGTGATGGACAGCCTATTGAACCCGAAAAATTACGGTTGATGCACACGACCATGCAAACCTTAGGTCGCGTCGCGGTTATTGGTGGATCGCTGTTAGTCTCAGTCGTCAATCTCTATGTTTTTTCAGGCGTAGAAAAGATGAGTGAAGCGCAAAAGGTGCAGGGTTATTTGAATGTCTATTGGGTAGCGTTGATTATTCCCTTGCTTTCTGTTCTGGGTGTGGTGATTGCTGCATGGCTCAAAGGGCGAACACGTGCGCAACTGGAATCTAGGGGATGGAACCAATCGCAGCTCGAACAAGCGATTGAGGTGCACGGCAATTCAACCGAGCCGAATTGGACAATCTTGATTGGTGGTTTGGTCTTTGTGCTGTTTACGCTGACAATCGGGCTAAGTCAGATTCCTTACGGTCAGGAAATCATATTTCTTGGATCGCTCGCGATTATTGTGTATCTCATTGCAGGGATGACGAGTGCGCTCACCCCAGAGATGCGGATCACGTTAGTGGGAACCGCACTCGTGATTTTTATGTTTCGTGCAGTGCCGACACCTGGGCCGAGTATTGCGTGGTGGGTCATCGATGAGTTGAAGTTTGATCAGTATTTCATCTCAGTACTGACCTTATTAAGTGGGGTCTTGTCGCTTGTGGGCATGTTTGTTTTTCGCCGTTTTATGGCCGAGAAGTCCATTACGTTTGTGATCGGCATGTTGGCTATTTTTAGTACTATCTTGGCACTTCCCACCTTAGGGATGTATTACGGATTACATCATTGGACAAGCGCAATGACGGGTGGGATTGTCGATGCGCGCTTTATTGCGCTCGTTGATGCAGCGGTTGAGTCTCCTCTTGGGCAGCTAGCCATGATCCCGATGCTTGCGTGGATAGCGCGTTCGGCACCAGAAAATCTCAAGGCCACTTATTTTGCAGTGATGGCGTCATTTACCAATCTGGCGCTTTCGGCTAGTCAGCTGGGCACGAAGTACTTAAATGAAATATATATCGTGACCCGTGAAGTCCGTGACCCCGTGACAGGTATTGTGAAAGTTGCAGCTGACTACAGTCAGCTGGGTTCAATATTAACGATCTGCCTAGTCTTGAATTTACTCTTTCCCTTTTTAGCAGTGGCGTTCGTCAAGTGGACCCGCTTCAAGGCTATTTAGTCTTGTCGCTACTTAACGGTTTGTGCGATGCGTGTGGGCGAGAGACTCGCAAAGTCGTCGGCGTAGTCTCGCAACTTGCCTTTTAAGTGACGAGTTTGAGTCGGTGTGAGGCTGTTCAACACCTCTGCGGTTGTTGTGGCCCAGTCTTTCCTGAGAGACGCTTGCTGGCGCACAAGTTCAGGGTTGCGATAGTCCGACAGACTTTTTGTATAGTCTGTTAAGGCCACCTCTGCTTGCTCGGGAGCTTTTGCTCGTTGGGCTTCAAGGGTGTCAAGAAGCGCCTCTTGTCTGAGTTGCCGCTCGGTGGCCCAAAGCGAGAACGTTGCCGCGCGTCGATCCGAGAGTTGTATCAGACTCGTTTTTTGTTGCTCTGTCAGCGATCCAAGCCAGTCCTCGTAGCGCTTGAGCATGCGTACGTGATGTTTTTTACGTGTGCTGCTACTAGTGGGATTTTTTAAGTAGTCTTCCGCGTAGTCCTTGTTCTCAATTTCGAAGCGATTGCGTAACCGCGTTGTTTGGCTCGTCTTGAGTGTGATCGCAATGGGCGCCAGCTGCTTTGCGGCTTGCAGGCTCAGTTCAAGAAGCGCATCCTGAACGTGTTGGTACATGAGGACGACTTCGTCAGGCGTGAAGGATTTTTTCTCATCAAGCCGTTCGGACCATTGTTGCAACGTACGCGTGTATTGCGGTAGCGCCGTTGTACTGTGCCAAGTCGAAAAGCCTACTAATTCAGCATCGAGTAACTCTTGCTGCTGCGAATCAAGATCGAAGTATGTGTTCAAACGATACGACAGATAGTTCGGCGCATAGTTATAGGCGATCTTAATAGAACTGCACGCAGCGAGTGAGGCTGCGCAAATCAGTAGGGCAATGAGTGATCGCGACATGGGTGGGGTGTAGCCTGTTTACCGAATATTAGAAGGGGTTATTGTGACAGTTACCTTGCATAGATCATAAAATAAAGTTCTCTTGAGTACGACATTGCAATGAACGCTTATTATTCCGATCACTTTGTACTGCCGCTGCCCGAAGGGCATCGTTTTCCGATGTCGAAATATCGGTCGCTGCGCGATGCATTGATCGATACGCCTGGTATTCGCTTGCAAGAGGCCCCAGCGGCAAGCGATACCGAGCTCTTATTGGCGCATGATCCCCTCTATGTCACGAAAGTGATCTCTGGAACCTTGGATGCAAAGGAGCAGCGTGAAATCGGCTTTCCCTGGACACCAGCGATGGTCGAGCGGTCGCGCCGCTCGGTTGGGGCCACGATCGCCGCCTGTCGCTCGGCACTTGAGTCGGGTGTCGCCGTCAATTTGGCGGGTGGCACCCACCACGCGTATCGCGAGAAAGGCAGTGGGTTTTGTGTATTCAATGACGCCGCAATTGCTGCGAGAGTGATTCAGCGAACGTTTGCCGCAGACTGCAACGTAGCCATCATTGATCTGGATGTGCATCAAGGTAATGGCACGGCGGCTATCTTTCGCCATGATCCCAGCGTATTTACGTTGTCCTTGCATGGCGACAAGAACTTCCCTTTCCGTAAAGAACCAAGCGATCTCGACGTTCCGCTCCCAGATGGGTGCGACGATCAACGCTATCTTGATGCGTTGCAGCATGCGCTTGTCGAGCTCGAGCAACGATTTTCCGCTGACTTGTTCATTTTTTTGGCAGGCGCAGATCCCCATGAAGGCGATCGCTTAGGGCGTTTAAAGCTGACACAGGAAGGCCTACGGCAGCGAGACCAGTGTGTGTTTGATTATGCGCATAAACAGAACATTCCCTTAGCCGTCTGCATGGCGGGTGGTTACGGGACGCACATTGAGACGACCGTAGCGGTGCATCGTCAAACGGTGCTATTGGCCTTGGATCACCACAATCAAATGCGCAGAAAATCAGAGGTAGAATGAAAAGGTCGGTTTTCAAATATTTTTAAAGGAATTTTGCATCATGGGCCACACACTGGAGCAATTTACGAGCCAATGCCACAAATTTTTGAAGAGCAATCCAGGCCCGGCGGGACGAGAGCAGGTCGCGAATTTGCTGAAAGAAGTTTTGCTCGATAAACAGTTTCTTGAAAAGCATCTTCACGCAAATGTTGGCGAACGCGAAATCATTTACGAAGACCCAGAGCTTGGCTTCTGTGTGGTGGCACATAACTACCCAGGTGCAAAAAATTCAACTCCTCACGATCATGCGCATTCCTGGGCGATTTATGGTCAGGCGCGTGGTGAAACTGAAATGTGCGATTATGAATTGCTCGAGGCCGCTACGGCAGATAAGCCTGGCAAGGTGAAGTTTACGAAGCGCTACAAGTTGGTCCCAGGTGTTGCGCACGTGTATAACGAAGGTGATCTGCATTCACCCGAGCGCAAAGCTTCGACGAGTTTGATTCGTATCGAAGGCACAAATATGGCCAAAGTAAATCGCTTCAAGTTT
>JBILHV010000156.1:0-4716 GCA_044350305.1 Burkholderiaceae bacterium | reverse complement strand
GGTTTTTTTTCGTGGCACGCACGCATCGCGAGCGTGCTCAAAGCAAGTTTGCTACTTCAAGGATTCGTTGATCAGTTCATCGAAATATGCAAGATTTGCTTTGACGTCAAAGCTCTTACCATTCGCTTTGATCGAACCACCGGCTAGTTCGAAACCAGCACGCAGACCTTCCTTTGTGGGCACAACCAAACCAAACATCATCGCCATTGAGCGTTGCTTATTGTCCAAGACTCGTCCCTTGGCTTCGATTTGCCCAGAGGCTCGCACAGAGTCAACCGTTGAAAACTGAGCTTGCGCTGCACCTGCACCAGGCAGAACCTCAAGCGTCAGAGACCCTTCGACTGAGCCACTTTCTGTCTTTGCGGCGATAGATGGGATGCCTAGTGAAAAACCATCGCTAATTAACGCACGCAGCGCTTGCTTGACACGTGATTGTTCATCGGCGGTCAGCATGCGAAAGTCATTAGAGTCATGACCCACTGCGGATAAGGCCTCAACGCTTGCACTATTCATCCCATTGACCGCAAACTCGAGCGACACATCCCGAAACTTCTGGCCAGCAACATTGAGCGATTCCGCCTTGGGGTTGACCGACAAGTTCACGCGCTTGTCCTTTTCTGTGGTCGTGCTCGTCAAAACGAAGTTCTCTGCCGTGAACGCCTTGGTGCTCACTTTGGTGATACCAAGCGTTCCAGAGCCAATCCCTTTTTGCCGATCGCTCACATCGGACTGCAGCTTGACACCTTGTACATCCAGCACATACTCGGCCGTACGCATCGTGAGGCGGTCTACCTTGAAATCTAAAGCGAGTGTCTTGGCACCCCAAGCAATATTGCCTGCCAAGGGACTAAAGTCAAAAGAGTCCCGACCTTGCCGTACGGCAAGTTTGGGTAGGCTAAAGCTCGAGCGGGCGGCACCGCCATAGGCAAGCTTGCCATGACCGTGCAGATCAAACTCCTGCCCAAAAAAATCCTTGAGCGCTTGCGCACGGGGGCCAGCGGGTTTGACATGCCAGTCAAAGCGCATCGCAGAATCTAGCATCAACAAATTTGACACCTTATAGGTTGCCTCAGCGGTATACAACGCAGCGCCATCCTTCGCCTCTGCGCTGACATCTGCGAACTGCAGGTCAAAGGAACCCGTTGCAGAAAAAAGCGATTGGTTGTGCTTGACGTTCACAATTCGCAGAGCGGCACCGGGCTTGTTGCGCTCGGTGATCGTTGCAACAAATTTTTCTGTGCTGCGTCCCACATAAATACTTGCTCCGAGCCAAACGGCGAGAAGCAGAACAATCAAACCGCCTACTGCAGCAAAAAGCTTTTTCATCAGGTCATTCCTGTTAACAAAATTTAGTGTGAAGCTTACTTTCCAAACTCAATCGATAGCTCGGCGGCACGCCGGTCTGCAGCGGCCATCGCTTGGCCTACGGTGTTACTAAATCCCTGCTGGGCAAATACATCGAGTGCCGCGGCGGTCGTGCCCCCCTTTGAGGTCACACGCTCACGGAGCACGGAAGGTGATTCAGACGACTGCTGTGCGAGTTTGGTTGCGCCTGCAAGGGTCGATAACGCCAAATCCCTGGCCTGCTGCTCCGACAACCCCAAGGCCAGTCCCCCTTGAATAAGGGACTCGATAAAAAGAAAAACATACGCGGGTCCGCTTCCTGACAGCGCTGTCACCGCGTCAATGGCGCGATCGCTATCTACCCACACCACTTCGCCGACGGTCGAAAGTAACGCAGTGGCTCTCGCGCGATCAGCCGCCGTCGTCGTCAGGGGCGCGCTCATCCCCGTGACTCCAGCCCCTACCAGCGCAGGCGTATTCGGCATACAACGCACAACATTGCCAAAGGGTTTGGCCTGATCGCCAAGCCACATCCCGAGGGACTCAATCGAAATCCCCGCGGCAATACTAATCACCAACGTATGGGGCTGGAGCCAAGGACGGCATTGCAAGACCACCTCTCGCATCTGCTGGGGCTTGACGGCAAAAATCCAAACGTCCCGGTGTGCCAGTGCTTGATCTGGCGCAGCACTCACGCTCACCGCGCGTGCACGCCACTGTTCTTGCAAGGCATCGACCACCTCCACCACATGCACCTGCTCTGCAGGACAGCCCTGAGCAAGCATACCCGAGACAAGAGCGTTCGCCATATTGCCCCCGCCAATAAATACCACTGAAGGAAATGTTGCCATCTTCATTCCAAATATCAATAGATAATGAGCTGTAGTCCAATACCACCAAACACGGCAGCCCCTAACCACGTGTTATGTAAAAAAGCCTTAAAGCACTGTTGCCGATCACGTCCGCGAATCCAATAGACATGCAACGCAGCGATCCCACACGCGACAAGCAGCCCAAGGTAATACGGCCAATCATAATGCTGTATGCGGCCAACCACACCCAGCAAGGCAATCGTCAGCAGATAACACATTGCGACCAGCAGGACATCGTAACGGCCAAAGGTAATCGCAGAGGTCTTCAGGCCTAGTCGTATATCGTCAGTGCGATCGACCATTGCATATTCCGTATCATACGCAATTGCCCAACAAACGTTTGCGAGCAACATCACCCAGGCCACGAGGGGTACGCTGCCTTGTATTGCCGCAAAGGCCATTGGAATACCAAAACCAAAGGCGACACCCAAATACGCCTGTGGAATGGCAAAAAAACGCTTAAAAAGCGGATAAGTGATCGCGAGTATCGCCGCGACAGCAGCCAATAAAATGGTCAAACCGTTCAAACACAGCACGAGCGCAAAGCTAAGCAAGCCTAATGCGGCAGCAACATACAACGCTTCCCGTGGTCGAATTAAACCGGAGGTCAAGACACGCTTCTCGGTACGCGCCACATGGCGATCAACGTCCCGATCAAAGTAATCATTGATGGCGCATCCCGCAGAACGCATCAAAAAAGTACCGACCACAAAAATACTCAAGATCACTGGATCCGGCCATCCCTCCGAGGCCACGAACAACCCCCAAAGGGTCGGCCAAAGCAAAAGCAACACGCCAATGGGTTTATCGATACGCACCAGTTTTGCGTAGAGTGCGAGGCGCTCAAGCACGATGGGCGACACTCTTGGTAGTCGATGACTCAATCATATGCACATCATCTAATCCGCAATGCACGACCGCTTGCACCAAGGCATCAATCGCCACCGTGCGCGGAAAACTTTTACGCCACGCCAGCACGACACGACGATTTGGCACGGGCTTATCAAATTTAATGTATTTCAGTAACTTGCTGCTGCGATCCACGGAAGACACAGAACTCGCCGGCATCACCGTGATGCCGATACCCGCTGCAACCATATGGCGGATGGTCTCAAGCGAGGATCCTTCAAAGGTACGTTGAATGCCTTCACTTGCAGCAGCAAATCGAGAAAGTTCAGGACATACTTCTAGAACCTGATCGCGAAAGCAATGCCCACTTCCTAGTAGCAGCATATTTTGCTGCTTGAGGTCTTCGGCAGAAATGGTCTTTCGGGTTGACCAAGGGTGTTGCGCTGGAATGGCGACGACGAAATCCTCATCGTAGAGCGGCAGCACACTGAGTCCTGAATCAGGGAGAGGCAAGGCCATGATGGCACAGTCAATCTCACCTTGCCGCAAGAGTTCCAACAAACGCACCGTGAAGTTTTCTTGCAAAATCAATGGCATTTGAGGGGTGCGCTCAATCTGCGTCGGCACCAATTTTGGCAACAAGTAAGGGCCGATCGTGTGAATCACACCAACGCGTAGTACACCGGCAAGGGGATCGCGCCCTAAGCGTGCAAGCTCTTTAATACTGGCGCTCTCTTCTAACACTTTTTGCGCTTGCAACACGATCTGCAACCCAATGGTCGTGACCCCAATTTCAGTACCGCCGCGTTCAAAGAGTGTGACGCCCAATTCATCCTCGAGCTTCTTGATCGCGACAGACAAAGTGGGCTGGCTCACAAAACAGGCCTCTGCTGCACGACCAAAGTGTTTCTCTCGAGATACCGCAACGATATACTTCAACTCAGTAAGGGTCATCGTGCTTCCATTATTTTGTTTGTCAAATAACTTAACTGCGCAGGTAATCTTCCTTACCGCGCATCCAACGATCTAAATGCTTGCGTACCGTGAGTGGATCTGACTCGCGCAACGCAATCGCCTGCTCTCGTGCCACAGCCACCAAACCGCCATCTTGCGCGAGATCCGCAAATTTAAGCAGCGACAGTCCAGACTGTCGGGCTCCTAAGAGCTCACCAGGGCCGCGTAAATCCAGATCGCGTTGGGCAATCTCAAAGCCGTCTTGTGTTTCGTACATCGCACGCAAACGCTGACGCGCCAACATCGACAAAGGGGTTTGGTACAGCAACACGCAGACAGAGCGTTTAGCGCCACGCCCAACGCGTCCTCTGAGCTGATGCAATTGCGCGAGGCCGAAACGTTCAGCGTGCTCGATGATCATCAAGGAAGCATTGGGTACATCGACCCCAACTTCAATCACTGTTGTCGCAACTAACACATCAAGAAGACCATCTCTGAAGCTTTGCATCACAGTCGTTTTTTCAGAGGGCGTCAGACGACCATGAACTAATCCGACACGCCTGGGGCTAAGTACCTGAACCAACTCAGCATAGGTGTCGACTGCATTCTGCAAGTCTAGGGCCTCACTCTCTTCGATTAACGGGCACACCCAGTACGTCTGCTGACCTTCATCGCAGGCCTGCGCGACGTGCGCGAT
>JBILHV010000155.1:0-4755 GCA_044350305.1 Burkholderiaceae bacterium | reverse complement strand
CTCCAGCGGGGCAGGAGCTACACCATGAGCACAATTACTCAGACCGTTGATTTGCAGGCACCACCCACTCCGATTCTTTTTACAGATTCGGCTGCGGCGAAAGTCAAAGATTTGTTGATTGAAGAAGGCAATGCCAACCTCAAGTTGCGTGTGTTCGTTCAAGGTGGCGGTTGCTCGGGCTTTCAGTACGGCTTCACCTTTGATGAAGACGTCAATGAAGACGACACTACGTTAGAAAAAAATGGTGTGTCGTTACTTGTCGACCCGATGAGTTTTCAATATTTGGTCGGTGCTGAGATCGACTACAAAGAAGACATTGAAGGCTCGCAGTTTGTGATTCGCAATCCGAATGCGACCACAACCTGTGGTTGCGGTTCGTCCTTCTCTGTTTAATTGCGTTGAAGGCCGACGCCGCATCTGTGCGGCTAGGCCGGCCAGCAGGCGCCTAAAATACGATTCCCACGTGCCCCTGTGACAGCAGGGCGGCTCACAGCAATACGCTGTTGATGCGCCCACGCTAGCCACGCGAACGCAAGTGCTTCAACATCTTGCGTGCCAATCCCAAGCTTGTCAGTTGGCTCCACCGCGTATCCGAGTAGATCACGCAAATCAGCCATCAACGCCCCGTTGCGCGCACCACCACCACACACAAATACTTCTCTCGCATCCTGCGCGTACTTACGGATTGCGTTGGCAACCGTTTGTGCGGTCAGAGATCGCAGCGTTGCTTGGACGTCCTGCGCACGCGCGTGATCCGGGACGCCAATGTTGCATTGCTTTAATCGGTGTTCTAACCAAGCGAGATTAAAGAGATCACGCCCAGTCGATTTTGGTGGAGGAGTTGCGAACCACGGCTCGCCCTCTAAGAGGAGTTCAAGTAAGCCCTGATCAATCGTGCCACCCGCACCCCACAGTCCGTTTGCGTCATAAGGGTCAACGGTATGCAACTGGCACCACAGATCCATTAGCGTATTTGCAGGGCCCGTATCGAACCCCTGCGGTTCGGCCTGAGGACGCAGGATTGTGATGTTCGCAATACCACCGAGATTGAGAACTACGCGGGTGTGCGATGTGGCAAAGACGCCCGCGTGAAACATCGGGACAAGGGGCGCGCCTTGTCCTCCGGCTGCGACATCACGGCTCCGAAAATCGGCAATGACGTTGATTCCAGTGAGTTCGGCCAATCTAGCGGGGGCGTTTAGTTGAAGGGTGTATCCGTCCTGCGGGCAATGCCGGACGGTTTGCCCATGCGCACCGATCGCCATGACTTCTTCGCGTGCGAGGCTAGCTTGTGTGAGTGCTTGCTCAACTGCTTGGGCATAGAGATCAACGAGTGCATTGGACGCTTTTGCGGCACGTGCGAGCTCATCGTGACCGCTCGTATTCAAAGCGAGGAGTTCTTCTTTTAGGTTCGGCGTAAAACCAACGCTGGCTCTAGACAGTATCGTTGGGTGACCTGTCGCGTCAAAACGGGCAAGCACTGCATCAATGCCGTCCAAGCTCGTGCCTGACATTAAACCGATATAGCAGGAGCTCGGGCAGGTGGTCACCGTGAAGCTTAACGACTGGCGACGTTGCTGCTTTCTGGGATTGCCTCTTGGTACTTAGCAAGCACCTGAAGCTGTTGTTGATACGGAGCGATGACCTTGGCGAATAGCGCAAGGTGTTCCGGCTCAAGCGGCTTGGATGTCGGCATGTTGGCGGTGGCCTGGAGCGGATCAATGGGTTTGTCCGCGACACGGAACTCATAGTGCAAGTGCGGTCCGGTTGACCAACCGGTCGAGCCAACGTAGCCGATTAACTGGCCTTGCGAAACTTTGGATCCAGCTTTGATGCCATCAGCGAAACGACTTTGGTGCGCATAGAGCGTCGTGATCTTGCTGTGGTGACGTAAAACGATGGTGTTGCCATAGCCGTCGCGCCAACCAACAAAATCTACGGTGCCATCCGCTGTTGCGTGGATAGGGGTGCCCATGGGGGCTGCATAGTCAACGCCGGGATGAAAGCCCGACCAAGCCTGTACACCGCGAATCGTGCGCATCCCGAACGTGGAGCTCACACGAGAAAACTTCAGTGAGTTACGTAAAAATGCACCCCGCAGGCTCTCGCCCTCAAGGTTGTAGTAGCTGCCCGTTTCACCATCTGGACTAAACCATACGGCGTTATAGGATTTGCCACCGTTTACAAACTCAAGCGCCAAGACCCGACCGGCCCCTGCGACACGACCACCGATGCTTCGAGTTTCGTAGACAACGCGAAATTGATCCCCCGGGCGTAGGCCTCGCAGGAAGTCGACCTTACTGCTTAGGACTTCGGCCATCTGCGAGGTGATTCCGTCCGGAATACCAGCGATATCGGTTGCGGCAAACAAGGAGCTACGAATCGTGCCAACGGCTACTTCTGTATGTGACTCGAGTGGCAGTTCAAGTTCTTCCGCTTTGAAGCCTGACTCGGTGGTCGAGATTTGAAGTGTTTTGGCGATGCCCTGGCCGTTGATTTCATTGTTTGGACTGTAGATGTAGCGGACCCAAAGTAGCTCGCCATTGTGGTCCGACGCGGCTTGCACGGTACGGCCAGCAAATAACTTGTAGATCGAGCGTGCTTTAGGTTCACGCGCTAAAAAATTCAGTAAATCAGCGTTCGCCACATCCACACGCTTGAGTACCGAGGCCAGAGTATCCCCGGCGCGTATCCGCGTCTCGGTAATATAAGGGGTTTCGGTGGCGGTGTGCTCGGCCGGAGTCGGGTCGGCTGGAAGCGGGAAAGGCACTACATTCTGCACCAGTCGTTGTTCAGGGACTGGCTGCTCAATGAGGTCAGTTCGTTCGGTTTGCGGCGGATGCACGACACCTAGCGCAACCGCAGCCAAGCCAGCTAGCAGCACCAGGCTGATGATCACGCCAGGGACTAGACTCGAACGCCGCTCGGTAGGGGGCGCTGCGGTCTGGTCTGTCGCCGGGGAGGTCCCCTGCAAGGCGGTATCTGAAACTGAATGCATGTAGCGTAAATCCTGAAGTAAAAAAATGAAAGCCAACGCCCTTCGCATGGCGGCTAACCGCTAGTTTGCGTATGATGTCGGCTTATCTATAAAGAATGTTAGCCGATTTCAGCAGGTCGGACACATTTTTTTATGTTTTATAGTGCACTTTTACGCTTACTTCTGTTATGTCTACGATAAAACATCCTATAACTCCTGCAATTGAGTCTAACTTACGGATAGTCGAGCGCGGCTGCGAAGAGCTTTTGGTTAAAACCGAATTCGCTCAAAAACTGGCCCGTAGCCATGCGACAGGGGTGCCATTGCGTGTCAAGCTCGGACTGGACCCAACCGCACCAGATATTCACCTTGGCCATACCGTCGTATTGAATAAGATGCGCCAGCTTCAAGATCTCGGCCATACGGTGATCTTTTTGATTGGTGACTTTACGTCCATGATCGGTGATCCGTCTGGGCGTAACAGCACACGCCCGCCACTCACACGCGAACAAATTGAAGCCAACGCCAAGACCTACTACGCCCAAGCAAGCTTGGTGCTGGATCCCGCGCGTACCGAGATTCGCTATAACTCGGAGTGGTGCGATCCCCTCGGCGCCCGTGGGATGATCCAACTGGCTTCACGCTACACCGTCGCAAGGATGATGGAGCGCGACGATTTCACCAAGCGGTTTAAGTCTGGCGTGCCAATTTCGGTGCACGAGTTTTTGTATCCCCTGATGCAGGGCTACGACTCGGTGGCGCTTAAGGCAGACCTCGAGCTGGGCGGTACCGATCAGAAGTTCAATCTGCTCGTGGGCCGTGAATTACAAAAAGAATACGGGCAAGAACCCCAGTGCATCTTGACGATGCCTTTGTTAGAAGGGACTGACGGCGTTGAAAAAATGTCAAAGTCCAAGAACAACTACATCGGCATCGGAGAGGCACCCGAATCGATGTTTGGCAAGATCATGTCGATCTCTGACACCTTGATGTGGAAGTATTTCGAACTCCTGTCATTCCGCAGCCTCGAAGACATTGCTGCGCTGCGACAAGAAACTGAAGCCGGGCGCAACCCCCGAGACGCTAAAGTGGCCCTCGCGCAAGAAATCGTTGCTCGGTTTCACTCCCAGCAGGCAGCGCAGGCCGCCTTGGCTGCGTTTGAGGCGCGCTTTCGCGACGGTGCCATCCCAGACAATATTCCCGAAGTCACCATCACTGGTGCTCCAGTCGGGGTGCTGAAATTGTTGCGTGAGGCAGGGTTGGTCGCCTCGGGTGCGGAGGCCCAGCGCAATATTGAGCAAGGTGGCGTCCGCATTGACGGTGACCGAATCGAAGATAAAGCACTTCAGCTTGCAGCCGGGACCTATGTCGTTCAAGTTGGCAAGCGCAAGTTTGCTCGCGTGACCATCACCCCAGCGGCCTGAAGGGAATGCCCCGCTCGGGGCGCAGTACACTAACGCTATCCACTATTTCGCCATTATTTCGTCAGGATTTCCTATGTTTGACCGCAAACTTACCCTTGATCGTGTAGACCCCGATGTTTGGGCAGCCATTCAAAAAGAAGATAAGCGCCAAGAGCAGCATATTGAGCTGATCGCGTCTGAGAACTACGCAAGCCCGGCTGTCATGCAGGCTCAGGGCACACAGATGACGAACAAGTACGCCGAAGGCTATCCAGGCAAGCGTTATTACGGTGGGTGCGAGTATGTTGACATTGTTGAGCAGCTCGCGATCGATCGCCTGAAGGCACTCTTTGGTGCCGAGGCGGCTAACGTGCA
>JBILHV010000154.1:0-4774 GCA_044350305.1 Burkholderiaceae bacterium | reverse complement strand
GCCAGGCCCTACCAACAACTCACTGACGCGTGATCGCGGCAGTCGCTAAGCAGAGGATCAATCATGAACAGATTACTTCCCCTGTTGATCGCCGTAGTTATCGCGGTTGTCGCTTTTTCTTCTTCGGTTTTTGTTGTGCGTGAGCGTGATTACGCCTTGGTGTTTGCACTCGGCGAGGTTAAGAAAGTCATTTCTGAGCCGGGGCTGTATTTCAAATTACCGCCGCCACTGCAAAACGTAGTGACACTTGATAAGCGGTTGTTAACAATTGACTTGCAAGAAGCCGAACGTATCCAAACGTCTGAGAAGAAGAACCTTCTCATTGATTCGTTTGTGAAATGGCGTATCGTTGATCCTAGGTTGTATTACGTGACGTTTGGCGGCAATGAGCGCGCAGCGCGCGAGCGTTTGCAGGCACAGATCCGCGACGCACTAAACGCCTCGGTTAACGTGCGCACGGTGAAAGACGTTGTTTCCCTTGAGCGTGACGTCATCATGACCGAAGTGCTCACGAACGTGGCAAAACGCGCTGAGGCCCTTGGGGTTCAAGTCGTAGATGTACGTCTGAAACGTATTGAGTTCGCACCAGAGATCGCCGAATCGGTATTCCGTCGTATGGAATCCGAACGTATTCGCGTAGCAAACGAGCAGCGGTCAATCGGGGCGGCAGAAGGTGAAAAAATCCGCGCCGAAGCCGATCGTCAGCGCGAGCAAATTGTTGCGGAAGCCTATGGGCGTGCTCAAGCCATTATGGGTGAAGGCGATGCGCAAGCCGCAGGCATTTACGCAAAAGCTTATGGCGAGGACCTTGCTTTCTACAGCTTTTACAAGAGTTTAGAGGGTTATCGCGCCTCCTTTGGTAAGCCAGGTGACGTCTTGGTCGTTGACCCCAGTTCTGACTTTTTCAAGTACCTGAAATCGTCTTCTGGGAAGTAAAAAAAGGGGGCGACGGCCTCCTTTCTATTTGACGTAACAGGCAGCGCATAATAGGTATAATGCGCTGTAAGCTTTATCGATTGTTCTGGCGGCTTGCTGGGCTTACGCCCCAAGCCGCTTTTTGTATGGGTATTCGTTTTATGAAAGGCAATTGGTTGCTGCCTGAAAGTCTGGCTGATATGTTGCCAGCTGAGGCACGACGCATCGAAGACCTGCGACGCATACTGCTCGACTCGTTCCGTACTTACGGCTTTGAGTTGGTAGCGCCGCCCTTGGTCGAATACATCGAGTCGCTGCTCTCCGGTACGGGCAGCGATCTAAATCTGCGCACCAGCAAGTTGGTGGATCAGTTGTCTGGTCGCACGCTCGGCATTCGCGCAGACATGACACCTCAAGTCACACGCATTGATGCGCACTTGCTTAATCGACTTGGTGTGACACGCTTGTGTTACTGCGGCCCCGTGCTTCATGCGCGCCCCGCCGGCTTGCTTGCGAGCCGCGAGCTTCTGCAGATCGGCGCTGAAATCTATGGCCATGCTGGGTTTGAAGCGGATCTTGAAATTATTCACCTCGCGCTCGACAGCGTGCGCCTGGCTGGTGTTCAAGCCTTGCGCCTTGATCTCTGTCACGCAGGCCTGGTACGAAGCTTGATTGAAACCGACGCTTCGGCGTTGGCCCGCGCCGACGAGATCATGGCCTTGTTGCGTGATAAGGATCTTCCTGGGTTGACGCAGCTAGGAACAGGCAAGGATGCCTTGTTGCCTGCAACCGTTAGCGCGTTGGTGCGTTTGCCCCAGCTGTATGGAGACGTGACCGTTCTTGAGCGCGCGCGTAAAGAACTCCCGAGTCTGCCAGGAGTCGTGTTGGCGCTGGATACACTTGAGCACCTTCTGGGTGCGCTTGATGATGTGGCCGTTGGCATCGACCTTGCCGACGTGGGGACCTATGGTTATCACTCGGGTGTGACGTTTTCCGTGTATGCCCAAGGTTGGCACGATGCAATCGTGCAGGGTGGACGCTATGACGACGTAAGCCGTGCGTTCGGCCGTGCGCGTCCTGCGACTGGTTTTAGTCTTGACTTACGCAAACTTGTCGATGGCTTAGTTCCCGCGCGTGCGGCGCCAGCGATTCGTGCGCCGTCCGGTCAAGATGCCGCACTACGTCAGGCCATTCAGGGTTTGCGTCAGACTGGCAACATCGTCGTTCAGGTGTTTCCTGGTGAAGTAGCCACGCACGACGAATTTACCTTTGATCGCGAACTCGTTTTGCGCGACGGTCAATGGGTGGTACAGCAGGTTTTATAGGCCCCGAGCTCAACGTTCAATCCGCTTTGCGGTGATGCTCGGTGAGAACGTTTGTTCAAAAACTTAACTGATTTCTTTTTGTGATATGAGCAAGAACATCGTAGTAATCGGTACCCAGTGGGGTGACGAAGGCAAGGGAAAAATCGTCGACTGGCTGGCTGAGTCAGCCCACGGAGTCGTGCGCTTTCAGGGAGGCCATAACGCGGGGCATACGCTCTGGGTGAATGGCAAGAAGACGATTCTGCGTCTGATCCCGTCAGGCATCATGCATCCCTCTGTGACCTGCTACATCGGTAACGGTGTGGTGTTGTCTCCCGAGGCACTCCTTAAAGAAATCGCTGAGCTCGAAACCGCAGGCTTAGATGTGCGCTCGCGTTTAATGATTTCTGAAGCGTGTCCTTTGATTCTGCCCTATCACGTCGCCCTAGATCAGGCGCGAGAGGCACGTCGTGGCGATGCAAAGATTGGGACAACAGGGCGGGGCATTGGTCCGGCCTACGAGGATAAAGTCGCACGTCGCGCGTTGCGGGTGCAGGATTTGTTTGATCCCGTCGGATTCCGGGCGAAAGTTGAGGAAGTCCTTGATTTGCACAACTTTGTCCTGACCCAATATCTGGGCGCCAAGGCTGTGTCGATTGATGAAGTCGTCGATCAGGCCATGGCGTTAGCACCAGCAATTGCTCCGATGGTGGGCGATGTGAGCAGCGCTTTATTCGCGGTGCAGCAGGCCGGCAAAAACCTATTATTTGAAGGCGCGCAAGGCGCGTTGCTGGATGTGGATCACGGCACCTATCCGTATGTCACCAGTAGCAACTGTATCGCTGGTGCAGCGGCGGCGGGCGCGGGTGTTGGCCCTCAAACCTTGAACTATGTGCTTGGTATCACCAAGGCGTATGCAACGCGCGTGGGCTCAGGCCCGTTTCCCACCGAGCTCTTGGATGAGACCGGTGCGCGTCTGGCGAGTGTTGGTAAAGAGTTTGGCTCGGTCACAGGCCGTCCTCGCCGCTGTGGTTGGTTTGACGGTGCAGCGCTCAAGCGATCGGTTCGTTTAAATGGCATTTCTGGTCTGTGTATTACAAAGCTGGATGTGCTGGATGGACTGCCGGTCCTGAAAATGGGCGTTGGCTACGAGCTTGATGGCAAAGCTTGCGATGTCCTGCCTTATGGTGCCGCCGCTGTTGCGCGCGCCAAGCCGATTCTTGAAGAGTTACCTGGCTGGACTGAATCCACAGTGGGCGTCACGCAATTTGACAAACTTCCTCTCAATGCGCAACGCTACCTCAACAGGATGTCTGAGGTCTGTGGCGTGCCCATCGATATGGTGTCAACCGGGCCAGATCGGAACGAAACAATTATGTTGCGTCACCCCTTTAAGTCCTAATGGGCACTAATGAATCAAGCAGTGCGGATCTATGGGTAGATTGGGATCAATATCATTCCCTGATTGAGCAGCTGATTGTTCGGGTGCACCAGTCTGGCTGGGAATTCGATCAGATCCTTTGCCTAGCACGGGGTGGAATGCGGGTTGGGGACATTTTTTCGCGTGTGTTTGGTCGCCCGTTAGCGACCTTGGCGACCAGCAGTTATCGCGAAGACGCCGGTACAAAGCAGGGCGGTTTGGCAATCGCGCCGTTCGTGACGATGGCCACTGGTACCTTGACGGGTCGGATTTTGATCGTCGATGACATGGTTGACTCAGGGCAAACCTTCGATTTGATCCGAGCCCATTTGTTGCGAACCTATCCTTCGATCACTGAGTTGCGTTCGGCCGTACTTTGGTACAAAGCGCATTCGACGGTCAAACCAGATTATTTTGTTCAAAAACTGGACCAAAATCCCTGGATTCACCAGCCCTTTGAGGCCTATGACAGCATGGATGCCGCGGATCTCGCCAAAAAGTGGTCTTAAACCCAGCAAAATCATCGATTCCATGCTATGATGACAGGCTATTTTGCTGTTTAACCGTTTTTATTTTTACGTCAAGCATCCTATGCCTATCGTTCGTCTGAAAGAAAACGAGCCCTTTGAAGCCGCGCTGCGTCGCTTCAAGCGCACGATCGAGAAAACCGGTCTGTTGACCGAACTGCGTGCTCGCGAGTTCTACGAAAAACCCACTGCTGAGCGCAAGCGCAAGCAGGCTGCCGCCGTTAAGCGCCATTACAAGCGCATCCGCAGCCAGCAATTGCCTCCGCGTATGTACTAACCCACGGCGCAACACTTGCGCCGATCACGTATGGTCTGATCGTTGATCCCAGATTCCTTTATCCAGGATCTTTTAAACCGCGTCGATGTCGCGGATGTAGTCGGACGATATGTGCAGTTAAAGAAAGGCGGCATTAACCTCCTAGGTCTATGCCCCTTTCATAACGAGAAATCCCCTTCATTTACTGTTAGCCCAACGAAACAGTTCTATCACTGTTTCGGCTGCGGAGCGCATGGCAGCGCCATCACTTTTCTGATCGAGCATACGGGGGCGAGTTTCCCTGAGGCGGTGCGTACGCTTGCAGGTGCTGTCGGGATGACTGTTCCCGAGG
>JBILHV010000012.1:0-14901 GCA_044350305.1 Burkholderiaceae bacterium | reverse complement strand
CAATGCGTCTTCGACACGTGCCTTCTTTTCTTTCATTTCGACTTCGGTTGCAGCACCCACGCGGATCACAGCAACACCGCCGGCCAACTTGGCCACGCGCTCTTGCAGTTTTTCGCGATCGTAGTCAGAGGTTGCTTCTTCGATCTGAACACGGATCTGTTTGACGCGTGCCTCGATCGACTTGGCATCGCCATGACCGTCGATGATGATGGTGTTTTCTTTACCGACTTCGATACGCTTTGCTTGACCGAGTTCGGCCAGCGTGGCTTTTTCAAGCGACATGCCGGTTTCTTCGGAAATAACGGTACCACCGGTGAGGATGGCGATGTCTTCAAGCATTGCTTTACGCCGATCACCAAAACCAGGCGCTTTCACAGCGGTGGTCTTGAGGATGCCGCGGATGTTGTTCACAACCAGCGTTGCCAAGGCCTCGCCTTCGACGTCTTCTGCCACGATCAGCAATGGACGGCTCGACTTAGCAACTTGCTCCAGTACGGGAAGCAGATCACGGATGTTGCTGACTTTCTTGTCATAGATCAGAACATAAGGATCTTCCAGCGCTGAAACTTGCTTGTCTGGGTTGTTGATGAAGTAAGGCGACAAATAGCCGCGGTCAAATTGCATACCCTCGACCACATCGAGCTCGTTTTCAAGCGACTTACCGTCTTCGACGGTGATGACGCCTTCTTTGCCAACTTTGTCCATTGCGTCAGCAATGATCTGGCCGATCGAGAAGTCGCTGTTAGCCGAGATCGAACCGACCTGAGCGATTTCTTTGGTGGTGGTGCATGGCTTGGAGAGCTTTTTGAGCTCTTCAACCGCAACGGCGACGGCTTTGTCGATGCCGCGCTTGAGATCCATTGGATTGATGCCGGCAGCCACGTACTTCAGGCCTTCGACAACGATCGACTGAGCCAGCACGGTTGCCGTGGTGGTGCCGTCACCTGCGTTATCAGACGTCTTGGAAGCAACTTCCTTGACCAGCTGAGCGCCGATGTTTTCGAATTTGTCTTTGAGTTCGATTTCTTTAGCAACCGACACGCCGTCTTTGGTGACGGTTGGTGCGCCGAAAGAACGCTCGAGCACGACGTTGCGGCCCTTAGGACCGAGAGTTGTTTTTACTGCGTTGGCGAGGATGTTCACGCCACGGACGATACGCACACGTGCATCATCGCCGAATAGGACTTGCTTGGCAGCCATTTAGATTCCTTCTGTATTCTGTGAATTACTGGACCACAGCGAGGATTTCTTCCTCGCGAATGACGAGGACTTCTTCGCCATCGACTTTAACGGTCTGGCCGGCATACTTGCCGAACAGAACTTTGTCGCCGACTTTGACATCCATCTTCAACACTTTGCCGTCTTCGGTTTGTTTACCGGGACCAACGGCTAGCACCTCACCCTGATCGGGCTTTTCAGCGGCGCTTTCAGGGATAACGATGCCCGAGGCAGTTGTGCGCTCGTTGTCCAGGCGTTTGACGATCACGCGATCGTGCAGGGGACGCAGGGCCATGTAGAACTCCTGTTACAAAAAATAATGGTTGTGGAAAACACTTCTCTCAGTAGCAAACAATGTTGTTAGCACTCATTGAAGTCGAGTGCTAATTATAAGGCCTCTTTGCCGAATTTCAAGTCCAGCTTGAGAAAACTTAGGGAATTGTCTACTTGCGAGCCGCTTGTCGGGCGGCCTTGGCTTCCATAAAATCGTTCACGATCTTGGCGTGCTCGGGTGTTTTATGGGCGATCGCTTGGTAAGCCGCTGATAACTCAAGCAAATTTGCCAACGAGGCCGTCTGTCCCTCGCGCAACAAACGTTTAGTCATACGCACAGCGGGTGGTGAATTCACGGCCATCTTGCGCGCAAGCGTCTGGGCTGTCGTCAGCAGATCCGCGGCGGGCACAACACGTGACACCATTCCCCAATCCAATGCCGTCTTTGCATCGATCGGCTCGCCTGTGAAGGACATTTCGGCGGCCCGCGCCATGCCAATGACGCGTGGCAAGAACCAGGCGCCGCCGTCACCCGCCACGATCCCGACTTTCACAAAGCTCTCCGCAAACGTCGCCTGCTCTGACGCAATCCGCAGATCACACATGCACGCCAAGTCACATCCAGCGCCAATCGCCGGGCCATTGACCGCTGCAATCGTTGGCACCTCAATCTGGTGAATCGCTAACGGCAAGCGCTGGATGCCTTGCCGGTACTCCTGCCGCAGCACGTCGCTGCCAAAGCCCGACCCAATCTGCCTCTGCATTTCGTCGATCTTGCCGCCCGAGGAAAATACCGGGCCTGAGGCTGTGATGATGACGGCACGCACGCTCGGATCATGCTCAATGCGATGGCAGGCATCAAGCATCGCCTCGACGATGCCGGTGCCGGTCAGTGCATTACGGGTCTCTGGATGATTTAGCGTGAGCGTGACCACGCCCAGATCATCTTGTTCATATTGCAAAACGGTTGTCATTCTTTAACCTTTACTTGTGTTGAATTAGCGACCCGAGGCCTTTGCCGTGATGCCACCCGCTACCCCAAAGTCCGTTGCGGGGCGGTCAAACAAGATGACGCGGATGTTTTGCTTTGAGACCCCAATGGCACGCTCGGTGGCGTCCGCCATCGCAGCAATCAGCGCCGCTTTTTGTTCCTCAGTACGCCCGCGAATCAGACCTACGGTGATCATCACCATTTCTTTACCCAACTCACCGGCCACAATGACATGTTCGGCAGGAATCTCTTGCAACACAACACGCACGGACGCCAATGGGGCGGCGATGCTGTCTACAACGGACTGTGTTAACTTTTTCAAGAGATCGGTCTTGCTGGCTGGACTATGGCCGTGCAGGATTTGGACGTTGAGCATTGGCATGGCGTGCTATCTTCCCGAGGTAAAATGAAAAGCCTGAATCGTACAGGCGGACGGTCTTTATAAACCAAGTTTCCTCATCTATGTCATTTATCAATACGCTGAACGCCGCCTGGACCCAGTCAAATTCCTTGCTGATGGTCGGGCTAGACCCGGACATCACAAAGATGCCTGCCGAATTAACCGGCAGGCCCGATTCGATTTTTCAGTTCTGCAAACAAATTGTCGATGCCACCGCACCCTTTGTGTGTGGATTCAAACCCCAGATTGCGTATTTCGCGGCGGAACGCGCCGAAGGTCAGCTCGAAGACCTGTGCGCGTACATTCGTGAGGCTTACCCACAGTTGCCACTGGTACTCGATGCCAAGCGAGGCGATATTGGCGCGACGGCCACTCAATATGCAAAAGAGGTATTTGGTCGCTATAACGCCCATGCCGTCACGGTCAGCCCCTACCTGGGTGCAGACTCAGTTGAGCCCTATCTCGAGTGGGAAGATCGCGGCGTGATCGTACTGTGCCGCACCTCCAATCCAGGCGGCTCAGACCTTCAGTTTTTGATGACGGACGGCGTGCCGCTTTATCTGCGCGTAGCCGATTTAGTTGCGAACAAGTGGAACAAAACAGGTCAGTGTGGTCTCGTCGTGGGCGCCACATTTCCTAAAGAGTTAGCGGCGGTGCGGCATGCGGTGGGAAATGACATTCCCTTGCTCGTCCCGGGCATCGGTGCACAAGGCGGCGATATTGCCGCAACCTGTGCTGCGGGCTGTAACGCCCAAAAGACCGGAATGATGATCAACTCCTCACGCGCGATTCTTTATGCGAAGGGTTCGGGCCACTGGACTGAAGCGGCTGCTGCTGCCGCGAAACAAACACGCGACGACATCAACGCTCACCGCTAGAGCGTCAACAACTCGCAGGCCGAGCGCAATGCAAACGCCACTGACGCGTGGCGCACAGCCGTGCGGTCGCCTTCAAAAATTTGGGATGATGCGTGCACAATGATCCCTGAAGGCAAACGCTGAGCGAACCCAAACCACACCAAACCCACAGGCTTATCCGCCGAGCCACCACCAGGCCCCGCAATGCCAGTCGTTGTCAGCGCGAGCGTGGCGGGCGGTGACTTGGCCAATACCCCAGCCGCCATTTCCTGCGCCACTTCTTTGCTCACCGCGCCAAACTGTTTCAGTGTTTCTTTAGACACACCTAGCTGAGCATGTTTTGCACCATTGCTATACGTGACCCAGCCCTGCTCAAACCAAGCACTGGACCCAGCAATCGCCGTCGCCGCACCGGCCAGCAGGCCGCCGGTGCACGACTCCGCCGTGGCAAGCCAACCCTGTCGCGCCACCAAGAGTTGCCCTAACCGTACCGATAACATGTCAATTTCAGTTTGCACTCAAAGACTCCCTCAAGAGACGCATCCGGCAGTTAGAAAGGAATGCCGACTCGCACCAACAAAGCCATGACCAACATGGTGTAGCCCGCCGCGAGCAGATCGTCGAACATCACGCCAAACCCGCCCTTAAAGTGCCTATCCGCCTGGCGAATCGGTGGGGGCTTTACCGTATCAAAGAAGCGGAACAATACAAAGGCTACGGCTTGTGCCGTCAAAGAATCCGGCACAAGCCACAACACCAACCAAAACGCAACGAACTCGTCCCAGACGATGCCCACGTGATCCGCGACGCCCAACTGCGTCGTAACGCGCTCGGCAGCCCAACAACCGTAACCAAAACAAGCCAGTAAAAACAAAGCGATCGCGGCGTCGCTCACGCCCGGGGCAGAAAAACTCCACAGCAACCAAGCCAGCAACGTACCCCAGGTGCCAGAACCAGGTCGCAACAGCCCAGAGCCAAAACCAAACATCATCATTCGCCCCGGGTCAGAAAAAACCCAAGACAATGTCGGCCACTTTGTGTGATGCCTTTCAGAGACGCGCGTCACCGGAGCTCCTAAAGTGATCGAACCCGCGAGGGATGTCGGACACGATGCGTCCTGACACATCCCGCAGCACAACACCCGACCCACTTGTGATACGACCAATACGGGTTAACGGAACGCCCGTTTCAATGGCGATCCGCTCAAAACTGTCTCTCTGCGCGGGCGCTGCAGTCAAGCAAAGCTCATACACGTCGCCGCCGGCAAGAATCGCGCGGCGCACTTGCAAGGGGTCGTAACCCCTTAATGCCTCGTGAACGGGCAACGCCGCTTCATCGATTTCAGCGGCAAGGCTACTCGCCAGCAGAATATGTCCGAGGTCTTGTAGAAGGCCGTCCGACACGTCAATCGCGGCATGCGCGTGTGCTGCAACTCTGCGACCCAGCGCAACGCGCGGGGTCGGACGCTCCAGGGCGAGACGAGTTTGCGCCAAGATTTTCACATCCGTAGGCAGCTCACCCGCAAGCATTCGGCAAGCAATATCCGCTGCACCCAGTGTGCCTGACACCCAAATATCATCACCACACATCGCAGCACTGCGACGCATCGCCAACTCAGGTAACACCTCACCAAAGACGGTCACACTGAGCGTGATGCCCTGCTCGCTGCGCGTGGTGTCTCCGCCCACTAGCGCGCAGCCATGCTCATCGGCGAGGGCGTAAAACCCCTCGGCAAATTGGGACACCCACTGTTCATCGATACTCGGCAGGCCGAGCCCCAACAAACAAGCGATAGGTTTCGCACCCACAGCAGCGAGATCTGACAGATTGACTGCGAGCGCTTTGTAACCAAGGCGCAATGGGTCCGTTCCGGAGAAAAAATGGCGGCCCTCGAGCAATAGGTCGGTGCTGGTTGCCAGTTGCATGCCAGGCTTGACGGTGAACAACGCACAGTCATCACCCGCACCCAACATGTCGCCAGGAACTGGGCGACTAAAAAAGCGGGTGATGAGTTCGAATTCGGATGGCACGAGTATGGTTGCCCCGGGGACGATCAACGACGGGGCGTCGCCCGAGTTTCCGGTGCGCGCACTTGGGCAGCAAGTTTGTCGAGCACGCCGTTGACAAACTTAAACCCATCGGTCCCACCAAACGACTTGGCGAGTTCGACGGCCTCGTTGATGGCAACGCGATAAGGCACTTCAACATGATGCACAAGCTCGTAGCTACCAATCAGCAAAATGCCATGCTCGATCGGGGATAGCTCGGCAAGCGGCCGATCAATGAACGGTGCGAACTTGTCACGCAAGGACGCAGCATCCTTCATCGCGCCGTGCAACAGCGTTTGAAACCAAAGCGCGTCGGCCTGATCAAACTCATCTTCGTCGCGCAAGTGGGCTTCGATCTCGCCGGCATCCTGCAAGCTATCCGTGTCACGCACTAGCCAAGCATACAAGCCTTGTAACGCAAGTTCGCGGGCGCGTCTGCGCGCACTACGCGGCGCAGCGACCGCGCTTACTTCAGCGCCGTGCGTCGGATTGTTCAAGATCTTCGTCCTCTTCGTCTTCGTCGGCTTCAGGCTCAAGCGCAGCCACCAAGTTTGCCATTTCAACCGCACACTGCGCGCAGTCACGGCCTTTGTCGGCCGCCCGCACTTCGGCTTGCTCGTCTGTTTCGGTTGTCAACACACCGTTTGCGACGGGGATTCCCGTCTCAAGCGAAATACGAGAAATGGCTGAGGCACTTTCGTTACTGACAATTTCAAAATGATAGGTTTCACCTCGAATCACAGCACCGAGCGCAATGAGCGCATCAAACTCGAAGGTTTCTGCCATCCGGGCCAGCGTCACGCCAAGCTCGAGCGCGCCGGGAACGGTAACAACCATAATGTCACGCTCATCAACGCCCAAGCTCTCAAGCTCTTGCAAGCAAGCGTCCAGTTCAATCAGCCCGATGTCTTCGTTAAAGCGAGCACGGACGATGCCAATATGCAGGCCCTCGCCGTTCATGTCCGGGGTCAGGGTATATGGGCTCATGGTCTGCTTCCTATTTGTGACGGGTGGGAGGTTGGTGTTCGTAACCTGTGACGTCTAGACCAAAGCCTGGCATGATGCTTGGCATCTTGCGCGGGCGCGCCAACAGGCGCATTTGTCCAACATTCAGGTCTCGTAGAATTTGTGCGCCCATGCCATAGGTGCGTAGATCCATCCGTCCGGATTCACGCTTGACTGGTGGTGCGCTCGGTGCGCCCTGCCAATGCGCAATTTGACCAAATAAGTGATCTGCTGAGCCTTGGCAATTTAGAAAGACCATCACGCCAGCAGAGGCCTCGCGGATTGCCTGCATAGCCTCGGCTACGCCCCAGCTATGCCCTGGGCTTTGTACATCCATCACATCGAGCACGGATGTGGGCTCATGCACACGCACGAGCGTTTCGCGACCTGGATCGATTTGCCCCGATACCAGCGCAAGATGCGGATGACCCGCCACGGTATCCCGATAGGCCACCATCTGGAACTCACCCCACGGGGTTTGAACGTTGCGCTGCCCTATGCGCTCGATCACAGACTCATGTTCACTGCGATACTGAATGAGATCAGCAATCGTGCCGAGCTTCAAGTTATGTGTACGACCGTATTCGATCAGATCAGGCAGTCGCGCCATCGTGCCGTCGGGCTTCAAGATTTCGCAAATCACCGCAGCAGGCGTCAAACCAGCCATTGCGGTCAGGTCGCAACCCGCCTCGGTATGCCCAGCGCGCACCAGCACGCCTCCCGGTACCGCACGTAATGGAAAAATATGCCCTGGCTGGACTAAGTCAGTGGCTTTCGCATCTCGCGCAACGGCCACGCGCACGGTGCGTGCGCGGTCTGCCACTGAAATTCCGGTTTCGACCCCTTCTGCGGCCTCAATGGAGACTGTGAAATTTGTCCCGTAGGGCGTGCCATTTTTATTCGACATCAAGGGCAATTCAAGTTGCCGGCAACGCTCTTCCGTGAGCGTGAGGCAAACCAGGCCACGGCCGTGGGTGACCATGAAGTTAATCGCTTCGGGCGTCACGAACTCTGCTGCCATGACGAGGTCGCCTTCGTTTTCGCGATCCTCTTCATCGACCAAAATCACCATACGCCCCATCCGGAGCTCGTCAATGATCTCTGAAACAGGGGAAATCGCCGAAGGCGACACGGAGGCTGTGCTTGAAGCGAGGGAAATTTTAGCGGGCATGTTGGTCGGACAATCAGGCGAAACTAAACGCCTATTATAGAATCGTTAAGATAATCCATACGGTACAGGCTCAAATGGGCCCCAACACCATCCCGGAACCCCTATGCGCGCACTGAGCACCTTCGCCCCCGACCAAGCCGCCAAGATCCGGTTTCTGCTGACCGATATCGATGACACCTTGACGACCGACGGGCACCTGACCGCGGACGCCTACGCCGCGCTTGAACGCCTTTCAGCCGCGGGCATCACAGTCATCCCCATCACCGGACGACCAGCGGGATGGTGCGATCACATCGCCCGGATGTGGCCTGTTTTTGCCATCGTGGGTGAAAACGGAGCGTTTTACATGCGTTACGACCACGACAGACGACGTATGCTGACCCATCACTTCGCGGGGGCTGAGGAGCGTCGAGCCAATCGCGCAAAGCTCGATGCACTGTCTGTCAAAATTTTGACCGTGGTTCCAGGTTGCGCACTGGCAAGCGACCAAAACTATCGCGAAGCAGACTTGGCCATTGATTTTTGCGAGGATGTTGAGCCTTTGTCAGAGAGCGCCATCAAACAAATCGTGTCGCTCTTCGAGCAGGAAGGCGCTCAAGCGAAGGTCAGCTCCATCCACGTGAACGGCTGGTTTGGTCAATATGACAAGCTTTCCATGACACGCACGTTGTTCGCACGCGAGTTTTCAAGCAAGCTCGAGGATCTTCTGCCGGTATGCGCGTTCGCGGGGGACTCACCCAACGACGAACCGATGTTTGGCTTTTTCGACTACTCGGTGGGGGTGGCCAATATTCAGACACAGCTGCACCGCCTGACGCATCAGCCAAAGTATGTGACGCCCTCAAAAGGGGGAGCGGGCTTCGTTGAGTTAGCCAACTGGATCCTCGCAGCAAAAAAGATACAGAATTCTTAGCTTTTCTGGTTTGTCATCAAAATTTGACGGCGTGCCCGATACACTACACCCCCTTGTACGCCCATTAAGCACCCGAATGCTAGAACAAGAACTCAAATTGCATGTGCCTGGCGCCGCCTGCTCTGGCGTTGAGCGCGAGCTCGCGCGCGGTGTACTGACACGCACCCGCTTGCGCGCACTCTATTTTGATACACCGACACGGGCCTTGGCGCGCGCCAAAATTTCTTTGCGACTTCGTCTGGAAGGTCGTCGTTGGGTGCAGACACTCAAGATGCCCGGACAAGACAGCCTCTCGCGCACCGAGCTTAACCAGATCCGCCCAGGGCCAGTGCTGGACCTCAGCGTATATGCCGGCCTGCCTGCGGGCGAGGTACTCACCGCGTTGAATGAGAGCCTGGACGTTTGCTATGAGACGAATGTCATGCGCCTGTCGCGGATTCTCCGCGATAAGGCCGGTCGCGTTGAAGTGGCGTATGACAAAGGCGTAATTCGCGCAGGCGCGCTTGAACTGCCAATCTGCGAAATTGAGTTCGAACTGATCGCTGGACCACTGGAAACCATCTTTACGCTCGGCAAACGCTGGCAACAAAAATTTGGCCTGTTACTTGATGCGCGCAGTAAGGCAGAACGTGGTGACCGACTAGCCCAATTAGACAAAACCTTGACGGCACTTGATGCGCTCAGTGCAGACGAATCCGAAGCAAAGCGCATCACTGCGATCGCTTCCTTTTGGGCACCCCACCCGGTCAGCGCGATCACGCTCGATCCTAAAGACAATGCCCAGCAAGCGCTGCGCGCCGTATCGGCCGAGTGCCTCGATCAGATCATTCGAAACAGCGCAATCATCGCTGGCGTCGATACGGAGGATCGCTATGCGGACGCGCGCTCCGAGCATGTACACCAACTTCGGGTCGGCATCCGTCGATTACGCTCTGCATGGTCTTTTTTTAATGGGTTGGCCGAACTGCCTGCCCTAGATAAGCGAATCGAGATCAAAGCTTATTTTGCTCAGCTCGGTGGTGCCCGCGATGACGATGTCTTGCGCGAACTCGTTTTGCCGATGTTGCGCAAAGCCGGTCAGCCCCCTTTAGTGCTGGACCAGGCCATTGAGGTGACCGACGCGGCCGCAACCGTTCGCAGCATCGGATATCAGTCCTGGCTACTCGACATGCTGGCGAGTGTGGTGCTGCCTTTCACACCCCCAAGCACTGCCACAACCGCTGTAACAGCCGCCGTCGCAACAACCGATGCTGGTCTGCAACTCTCAAGCGAAATGTCCGCGCCAGCGTTAGAACAGACGCTGGTACAAACGCTCAGCAAAAGGCTCAAAAAATGGGATCGCAGGGTTGTCGCTGAAGGCACCAACCTGCCCGCCCTGGACATGGACGCCAGACACGAGTTGCGCAAGCGCGGCAAGAAGCTACGCTACGCGCTCCAGTTTTGTGAATCCATTTTGCCCCAGCGTCGGCTGGGTGTTTATAAAAAATCACTCGCGCGGGTGCAAAATATTCTGGGCGAAATGAACGACTTGATCGTCGCGCGCGAACGCTTCGTGGGCTTGCGCGACACCCAACCAAGCGCTTGGTTTGCCTGCGGTTGGATTACGTCTAGACTTGACGCATTAACGATCGAGGCCACGCACGCCTTTAAAGCGTTATCGCAAACGCACAGGCCCTGGCGCTAACCCACCAGCGCAGCCGCAAAATCCGCAGCGACAAACGGCTGCAAGTCTTCCATTTTTTCACCGACGCCAATCCAATAGACCGGGACGGGACGCGTGCCTTGCGAACCAGCGGCAACAGCAGCTAATGTTCCGCCTTTGGCCGTCCCATCCAACTTTGTGACGATCAGCCCGGTCAACCCCACCGCAGCATCGAAACTTCGGATTTGTGAGAGAACGTTCTGCCCTGAATTGCCATCGACAACGAGCAGCACTTCATGCGGGGCGGTTGGATCGGCCTTGGCGATCACACGACGAATCTTTTTTAACTCATCCATCAAGTTCAACTGGGTGGGCAGCCGACCAGCTGTGTCGACAAGCACGATGTCCATGCCGCGGGCACGACCCGCATGAACAGAGTCAAACGCCACCGCAGCCGGGTCGGCACCCTCTTGGGCAATGACAGAGACATTGTTGCGATTACCCCACTCAACCAGTTGCTCGCGCGCCGCAGCGCGAAACGTATCGCCTGCGGCAAGCAGCACCTTGGCACCCCGCTGCTGTAAGGCATTGGCTAGTTTTCCAATTGATGTGGTTTTGCCAGCGCCATTTACCCCGGTAATCATCACGACAAGCGGTTTGACATGGCCGACATCAAACGGCTTTTCAAGAACTTTTAAATGCTCTGCCAGGACATCTTTCAATGCTTGGCGTACCGCATCGGTCTCTTCGATTCGGTCTCGTTTGACTCGGTCACGCAATGCTGACATCAGTTGCGTGGTCGCCTCAACACCTGCGTCTGCCATGATCAAGGCGGTCTCAAGCTCTTCAAACAAGTCTTCATCGACACGAACGCCGACGAACAAACTTCCAAGGCTTTGTCCGGTTTTCGCTAACCCGCCTTTTAATTTGACAAGCCAGGACGTTTTTTGCTCTGCAATTTGCTCTTCCGTCTGTTCCTCACGCTGCTCCTCGAGTGGTTGCTCACTTCGTTCTGGCACCAGCTCTTGAGCCTGTCCTGCGGGTTGCTCGATCGTGTCGGTCAGGTGCGCTGTCGCCAAAAGGCCTGCCTGACTAGTTTCCGTTGTTTGGGTTGGCAGGGCAGTCTGACGGCCCAGCGGTGCGCCGGACAACGCCTGGGACAACATGAAGCGACGCCCTCGCACAGGCGCGCCATTGTCGGTCTCAAGGGTAGGCCCACCGACCGCAGACGGCACGGTACTGGTATCCTGAGTGGAGCTCAGCTCCGGCGCAGGCGTCGTGGCGTGATCCTCTGGCAGAGGTTCATCGGGGGTGGGTTTTTTCTTGAAGAAGCGAAACATAGTGAAGAAGTATATTCGGATCGTTGGTGGACAGTTTCGTCGCACACCAATTGAGGTGATCGAGGCAGACGGTTTGCGTCCCACGCCGGACCGAGTACGCGAGACTTTGTTCAATTGGCTAAATTTTTTTTGGCAAGGTGACTTTCAAAGCAAACGCGTGCTAGATCTCTTTGCCGGAAGTGGCGCGCTGGGGTTTGAAGCAGCCTCGCGCGGGGTCGCACACGTCCAAATGGTGGAACAACACCCCTAAGCAGTCGCCGCCTTGAAGGCTTTACGCGACAAGTTGGGTGCGCAAGCAGTTAGAATTCACGCCGGTGACGCAAAGCATGTGGTCGAAAGACTAGAGGCTGCGCGATTTGACCTTATTTTTTTAGATCCGCCGTTTGGAAAAAACTGGCTTGAAGAACTCTGGCCCCTTCTTCCAAATTTGTTAGAACCCAACGGTCTTGTTTATATTGAGGCCGAAAAACCGATTGTTGTACCCGAGCAGTACGACTTATTGCGCCAAGACCGTGCAGGGGCCGTACACTATCATCTTCTTCAAATTGCTGCATTGCAAAAATGATCACTGCTATCTACCCCGGTACGTTCGACCCAATGACACGCGGTCACGAAGACTTAGTGCGCCGAGCAGCCAGCCTGTTTGACCGCGTTGTGGTCGGCGTCGCACACAGTCGCAACAAGAAACCGTTCTTTGCCATCGAAGAGCGCGTTGAAATTGCCCGCGAAGTATTGGGCCACTATCCCAACGTTAAAGTGGCGAGCTTTGCTGGCCTACTCAAAGATTTCGTGCGGGAACAAGACGGACGTGTGATTGTTCGCGGCCTGCGCGCGGTGTCCGACTTTGAATACGAGTTTCAAATGGCCGGCATGAATCGCCATTTGCTTCCGGAAGTGGAAACCTTGTTCATGACACCGTCGGATCAGTACCAGTTTATTTCCGGTACGATTGTGCGTGAAATCGCCGAGTTAGGCGGGGATGTCAGCAAATTTGTATTTCCGTCGGTCGATCGCTGGCTGCAAGCCAAAGCGAAAGAGCGTCGCGAACAAAACGCCGCAGAACCCAAAGCGTAATCCTCAGCAGGATTACGTCGGACCTCTATTAGGACCTTTATGGCCTTACGCATCACCGACGAATGCATCAATTGCGACGTGTGCGAGCCACAGTGTCCCAATGATGCCATCTCGATGGGCGAAGAGATCTACATCATTGATCCTGCCTCTTGCACGGAATGCGTCGGTCATCACGGCGAACCTCAGTGCAAGGTTGTGTGTCCCGTCGAATGCATCGAAATCCATCCGCAATGGAAAGAAGGCCAGGACGCCCTGATGGCTAAGTATCGCGTCTTGACCGCGGCAAACACAGCAAAAATTTAAATCAATCGAAAAGCTTACCCTTGCGGCCAAACGGGTTGTTTCCTGTCGGGATGAATTTTTACAAAGCGGCATGATTGTCCGAGCGCTTTGCTGAACCAAACTGCGGCAACCTCACCCTCATCGATGACCACAACAGGCTGCTTGGCGATACTTGCTTGACGGTTGACGCTGTCATCGTCCTCGATCACATCTAAGGGGATGTCCATGCGCAGCATCCCCGGCGCACGCAGCACCAAAGCACCCATTTTTAAATCGACCGTCACCTCTGTCAACTTTGGGCACGCCAAGGGAGTTAACCACTCGCCCTGCACATCGATCACCATCCAGCGGTGGTGATAATCACCCGCTAGCCTATGGTCTGTGCCAGCACAACCGGCCACCGGAAAAAATGTTGCTTGTGTCATATCGCTCAGTTCCAAAGATTTCACTATGCCGACACTTTAGCGCATCCCACCATACAAAAAATAGTTGAGGCGACTCGTGGGAAAACGCACTTGCGGCACTCGCCCAGAAACAACAAGACTAGGGTTTTCCTGAGATGTCTTTTCTTGACAAAAACTAAGTAAAAACGTCCTATAGAGGGTAGTTCAAAACACATAACTATCATCTGAACACTACGGGAGACAAAAGATGAGCGCAGCTTCAACATCGAGTTCAAAAACGGCCCTTCGCCGCAAATTGTTAAAAGGCGCAGCCGCAACTGCCGGAATGGCAGTTTTGGGTTCCCCAGCAATCTCACTCGCGCAGAACAAGACCATCCGTATCGGTATGCCCACGATTCTATCGGGTCGCGTGGCCATGCTTGGCATCTCCTCGCGCAACGCCGTCGCGCTTGAAGTTGAGAAATTTAACGCAGCGGGTGGCTTAGGCGGACGCAGGATCGAAATGGTCGTGCGCGATTCCAAAGGCCAGCCCCAAGAAGCAGCACGTGTTGCCCGCGAACTGATTACCGGCGACGGCTGTGAAATGATTTTGGATGCGGAAGCGTCTTCAGGCGCCTTTGCTGTACACGAAGTGGCAAAAGATCTGGGCGTGCTTGTCATGCACACCTGTTCAGAGACGTCGTCCCTGACTGCAGATCCAAAGTTGCGCTTCCCAACGGCATTCCGCTCTGCAAGACAAGGCATCCACGATGCAATCGTTGGTGGATCCTACGGCGCCGAAGTTGCTAAACGTCTCAAGCTCAACCGCTGGATGAGCATCTCGCCCGACTATGCCTATGGTCGCGACACCACAGCTGAATACTTTGAATACCTCAAACACTTCAACAAAGACATTGAAGTCGTCGGTCAAGTTTGGCCCAAGCTCTTTCAGGCGGACTATAGCGAAAACATTACACGCCTCGTCCAAGGCAAACCGCAGGCGCTTTACTCTGCGCTTTGGGGTGGTGACATGACTTCGTTTATTGATCAGGCTGGCATCTACGCTCTGTTCAAAGACAAACAATTCTTTTCGCCAAACTTAGCCGAGTACGCTGTGCTGACAGCGGTCAAGAGCGTTCCACCAAACATGCACTCAGGCAACCGCTACCTGCGGAGCTTTCCAAATACTCCCGCAAACAATGCGTGGGCCGACGCCTATCAAGCAAAGTTCAAAGAGCTCGCACTGAACTGGTCTTGGGAAAACTCTGCCGGTATTAACCTCATCATGACCGCAATGAAAAAAG
>JBILHV010000153.1:0-4813 GCA_044350305.1 Burkholderiaceae bacterium | reverse complement strand
CCAAGGGACAACACTTGAAGCGACGATGGGGATCACATACTACACAGGCTACCGAGGTGACAAGCCCTGGAAAGTCGGACAGTCTTACCCCGACTTCATCGCCTGCTGGGCGGGTCTAAATGGGTTGTGGGCTGCCATCAACCACCGTAGGAAAACAGGCGAAGGACAATGGGTTGATGTCGGCATGTATCAACTCGGCGTCGCGATGATGCCAGAGCCTTTCATTCAGTTCCAACTCGACGGTACCGAGCCCGAGCGCATCGGCAACGAGCATGCCGAGCATGTTCCGAGCAATCTATACAAAGCCAAAGGCGTTAATCAGTGGATCGCACTGACCGTTGAAACCGATACACAATGGCAGGCTCTCACAGCCTACATGCAGCAACCAAATCTGAGTATCGATCCAAAATACGCTTGCGCCCAAGCGCGACGCCAGCACCGCAAGCTGATTGATGAAACGATCAGTGCCTGGGCTTTGCAACAGGATGCCCGCTACCTTACCGAGGCGTTACAAGGTCTCGGGATCGCCGCGGGCCATGTCTGCGACAGCCGTGATCTACTGTCCGATCCTCACCTCATTGCGAGAGGCTTTTACGAAAAGGTTCGTCATCACGAGCCAGTCGGCGAGCGACCCATCATAGGACGGCCCTATCGACTACGCTTCAGAGACGCCAAGATAAAAAAAGGTGGACCGCGTTTTGGTGAAGATAACACCGCTATCTTGCGTGATATTGTTGGCATGTCAGCCGAACAAATTGACGCCGCTCGCGCCAAGGGCATTATTAGCGACATCCCGACGAATCCAGGCATCTCGGGCACGATGAACACCCAAATGATGCTGGAGCTTGGTACTCTAACTGCTGTGGATAAAAACTATAAAGACTATTTCTCTTTCAAAAGTGAGAACACATGAACAGCGTCAACACCTTCGTCCTGCGTACCTTGGCAATCATCGGCGTATCGTTGGCCAGCCTCTCGACTTATGCACAGTCATACCCGAGTCGTCCCATCACCTTTGTTGTGCCCTACGGACCCGGTGGTTCAACCGACCCAGTGGCGCGGCAATATGCAATGCAGTTGCAAAAAGCCCTCGGCGTTGAAGTCAATATTGAAAACAAACCCGGAGGCTCTGGCACGATCGGAACCGGTATGGTGGTGCGCTCAAAGCCGGATGGCTACACACTTGGTCTCGCCACAAATAGCATTCTTGCTTACCAACCACTCGTCAATACCAATTTAGTTTTTAAGACGCCTGATCAGTATCAACCGATCGTCAAGCTTGGGGAGATGCCCGTCATCTTAGTGGTACGTGCAGATGCGCCTTGGAAAACCTTTGCCGAGTTCTTGCAACACGTAAAAGATAACCCTGGCAAGGTGCGTGCGTCTGTGTCTGGACTACGAACGGTTCCTGATTTATTAGCGCAAGAGTTCAATATGATCGCGGGCACGAAACTTCGTACAGTCCCGTTTACGGGCGGCAGCGGTGAGGCTCTTGTGGCCCTACTTGGCAATCGCGTTGAAGCCACTCTGTTTACAGGAGCGGTTGGTATACCTAGTCACGTACAAGCGGGTAAAGTTCGTGTGTTAGCGGCCTTCAAGAAGGGTGTGTATGACCCAGTTCCTGAGGCACAACCCTCGGTGGATGCTGGATACAAAACCACCATCACTGCCTCCTTCTATGTCGTCGCGCCCAAAGGTCTCCCGCCCGAAGTGTTGGATAAACTCACTAAAACCTCGATGGAAGTCGTCCAGAGCCCGGAGTTCATCAAGTTTGCAAAGGAAGGCTACGCCCTAGATCCAAAGGGTCCCGCGGCGCTCCGTGACGAGATTATTCGAGATACAAATACCTTCTCTGAATTGATCAAAGCATTAGATCAAAAGTGAAAGAGCCCTTACTAGATAAATTCTCGCGAGACAGAAAAAAATGACAGCGAGTACGATTTCCAAAAAGAAGTCTTATGTGACAGCTGGTATTTTTGGCTTACTGCTATCGGTCGGCTATCTACATATGGCTCTCGATCTCCCGATGGGGGCACTCGATGAGCCTGGAGCGGGCTTGTTCCCAATTTTGGTGTCGGCGATCATGGCCTTCGCAAGCTTGGCCACCCTGTGGGAGGGCATGAAGGCGCCCGCGACCGACGCAATCGATATACCCAGCGGCACCGATCGGGCGCGCTTGATTAAATTGATCTTGTTGTTATCCGCATACTTTGTCGCAATTCCATGGCTTGGATACTCGGTCAGTAGCTTTCTCTTTTGCGCTGCGTTAATCCGTCTCCTCTCTAAGAGTAGTTGGGTTCGGTGTGCTGTGTATGCTGCCATCATGACTGCTGTCGTTTATGGGGTGTTTATCTATTTGTTGAAAGTTCCAATGCCAACGATGGCCTTGGAATTCTAAAAAAGGAATCACCGCTTTGGATGCGATTAACGGCTTTCTATATGGACTTGGCGTAGCGCTAACCTTCAACAATCTTCTTGCTGCGTTAGCTGGCGCTCTCGCGGGGACTCTGATTGGTGTTCTGCCTGGCTTGGGCCCAACTGCCGGGATCGCGATGATCTTGCCATTGAGCTATTCGCTCGACCCGACAAGCGGCCTCATTATGATGGCTGGTATGTTTTATGGCGCCATGTATGGCGGCTCGACAACAGCTATTTTGGTAAACATGCCGGGTGAATCCGCCTCCGTGATTACCTGTATTGATGGCTATAAATTGACAAAAAAAGGGCGTGCTGGTGCGGTGCTAACTATCGTTGCCGCCGGTTCTTTTGTCGGTGGCGTGGTGTCGGTGGTGGGAGTGATGCTGTTTGCGCCCGCGCTTGCACAGTTAGGTTTGCTTTTTGGTCCAGCCGAGTTCTTTGCGCTGACAGCTGGCGGACTCTTGTTGTTTTCGCGTATTTCAGGTGGCACGCTAGCGGCCGGCATTTTCCCCATGGCCATTGGTCTGATGCTCAGTACAGTCGGACAAGAACTTGTCACGGGTCAGGATCGATTTACGTTTGGCATTAGTGATCTCACGCTCGGCGTTGAATTGGTGGCCTTAGTGGTCGGTCTCTACGGCATTACAGAAATAATGTCAGTGGTGGCAAACTTACAAACGCAAGTAAAACCGTTACCAGTCCGTCTGAGGGATATGTTTCCGACGCGCGAGGAGTGGAGAAGATCGGTCGCACCTTATGGGCGTGGCACCGCCTTAGGTTTTGTTTTTGGCTTACTACCTGGACCCTCTGCCACCATGGCGAGCTTCGCGTCCTATCGTTTGGAAAAAGGCGTCTCCAAGCATAAGGACGAGCTCGGGCAAGGCGCCATTGAGGGCGTCGCCGGCCCAGAAACCGCAAACAATGCGGCAGCCACTTCTTCGATGGTTCCCTTGCTGGCGCTTGGTATTCCTTTTGGCTCTGTGACCGCTCTCATGCTCGCCGCAATGATGGTGCATGGCGTTCAACCAGGCCCAATGATGATCACGCAGCATCCGGAAGTGTTTTGGGGCGTGATTGCCTCGATGCTTATCGGTAACGCAATGCTGTTGGTTTTGAACGTCCCGCTCATCAGCCTATGGGTGAGTTTGCTACGGGTACCTAACCATATTTTTCTACCAATCATCTTGATGGTCGCTACGATTGGCTGCTACAGCGTTCGCAATAGTATGGTTGATGTGTATATGTTGCTGTTGGTGGCTTTTGTCGGGTACGGCTTGACTAAGTTGAACTTCCAACTCGCGCCAATGGTGGTAGGGGTAGTTCTAGGACCGCTTATTGAGAAGCACCTACGCGAGGGTCTCTTTATGAGTCTTGGTGATGTGTCTGTTTTTTACACAAGCCCCCTGGCTGTCGGGATTTGGACGCTTGTGATCCTGGCCTTACTGCTCGGGCCTATCCAGTACTTGCTTGCGAAGGTCTTCGGGGTGAAGATCAAGAAAATCATTCCTGAAAGTTCTGAATAGCGCGAGCTTAGGCACCGCCCGCAGACGCCACCTTTACCCAACCAGGATCAAGCCCAACCGCGCCGGAGCGCGCGAGTTCGGCAATCTGGTCTGGCGAGTAACCAGACTCTGCCAAGATCTCAGCGGTATGCTGACCCAGTCTTGGCGGTGGCAAACGGATTGCACCTGGCGACTCACTAAACTTGATTGGCAGTCCCGCCATCGACATCATGCCCAAGCCCTCTAGGCTCATTTCTTGAACCATATCGCGTGCATGAACCTGTGGTTGCTGCACCACTTTATCAATCGTATTGACCGGCGAACAGGGCACTTCGTTTTCTATCAGTCGCTTTTCCCAATAGGCGAGCGGCTGCGTAATAATAATTGCACCGATCAACTTGATCATCAAGGCGCGGTTATCGGAACGCATTTGAGGATTGATGAAACGAGGATCGTCTAGCCATTCAAGCTTGTCCAACGCTGTGCAAAGTCCTTTCCACATCCGCTGATTGAAGGCGGAGATCACAATCCACTGATCGCTCGCCTGATAGGCACGGTACGTTGGACTCGTCAATGCGCCGCTCCCGCTTGGACCCGGCACCTCGCCACTCGAAAAATAGCGCGTAAAAAATTGCGCGAGCATTGCCATGTGGCCTTCAAGCAGTGACGTATCAACGCGCTGCCCACGGCCGGTGCGATGACGCGTCTCAAGAGCCATCATGACACCGATCGCGCCAAACATGCCTGCGCCGACATCCGCCACAGACATACCCATTTTTGCTGGGCTGCCTTCGGGGTCGCCGGTAATGCTCATCGAGCCTGCATACGCCTGCATGAATAAGTCATTTGCGGGTTCTTTACTCAACGGACCTGTCGCTCCAAAACCGCTAATG
>JBILHV010000152.1:0-4835 GCA_044350305.1 Burkholderiaceae bacterium | reverse complement strand
TACTATTTCACTTCAAGTGAGCACTTGATTTCGTTTGCAATCACAGCAGCCTGTTACAGCTGCGTGACCTGCGCTACGCGTATCAAGCGCCCACACTTATCGGTTGTCAAATTTTTAAAGAACAAGGCACCACTAGCATTTGGCTGAAAATCAGCCAAATGCGGCAAATCTGTAGGTATTCGGGAATTAAATGGCCTTAAAAGACCAGATCACCACGGCTACTACTGACTGCTTTACATTGATTTCTCTGCTTTGGTAGAAGCAAAGAAGGAAGAGTATGAACGGATTTTTTTACCCTGTCAAGTTGGGCATACGAATTAGCAACTAGCGTGCCGAGGATTTGAGTCGGGATGCGAACAGTTTCCGAAATTTTTGTACTTTAGGTGCCACAACCATCTGGCAATAGCCTTGCTCTGGATGCAGCGCAAAATAGTTGTCGTGATAGGCCTCGGCAGGCCAAAACCTTGCGGCCGGCCTGAGTTCAGTACAGATTGGTGCAGCAAACTCACCCGCTGCGCCTAGCGCGACAATCGCTGCGTGTGCCGCATCGCGCTGTGCGACATTCTGCCAAAAAATAGCTGACTGATACTGGGGGCCAACGTCATTGCCTTGGCGGCCTGGCGTTGTGGGATCATGGATTGCAAACAGCACTTCAAGCAAATCCTTGTAACCAATCTTCGAGGGATCAAAATCTATCTTCACCACCTCGATATGACCCGTCTGTTTAGAGCAAACCTGCTCATAAGTTGGCTGATCAACCGAGCCGCCGCAATAACCCGACTGTGCGCTATGCACGCCCTCAAGCGAAGCGAACACCGCTTCGACGCACCAGAAACAGCCCCCGCCAAACACTGCACTTTGCACTCCAACAGAAGCTGCGCTCATCTGATTCACCTTAAATAAGAATATTGTGTGCGACTAGGGCCGCAAAGAAATGATCCACTGCGCCAAACGCTGCGCATCCTGCTCATTGACCTGAGACTGGGCAGGCATGGGGACGGCGCCCCAACGCCCTCGCGCACCCTGCCTGATCGCTTTGCTGAGGGACTGCTCAGCGTCCGCCTGCCCGGCGTAGCGCTGCGCAATCGCCGTAAACGCAGGCCCCACGCGCTTAGCATCTACTTGATGACAGCCCAGGCAGGTCTTGGCTTTAGCCAGCGCTAACCCATCCTGCGCACCCTGCGCGGAGACAGCCCCGATGTAAAACAGGCACAAGACAAAACCGGCGCACGCTGCACGCCAGCGTCTTCCCGACACAACAGCACGCATCACTTATCAAATGCGTCCGTCACGGCGCCACGGCTCGCCGTACTCGCCAAATGTCCAAACTTAGCGAGTACGCCACGCGTATAACGCGGGGTCGGCTGCTTCCAGAGCTTACGGCGCTGCTCGATTTCGGCGTCCGGCACGTTCAGCTGCAGCAGCAACTTATGCGCATCAATCGTGACGGAGTCACCCTCTTTGATGAGGCCGATCAACCCACCCACATAGGCCTCGGGCGCCACGTGACCCACCACCATCCCCCAGGTCCCCCCAGAGAAGCGACCATCTGTAATCAGGCCGACGCTCTCGCCCAAGCCTTGGCCAACTAAAGCAGAAGTTGGTGCAAGCATCTCGCGCATGCCCGGGCCACCCTTGGGGCCCTCGTAGCGGATCACAACGATATCGCCGTGCGTGATTTTGCGATCCATAATGGCGGCCATCGCATCATCTTCCGAATCAAAAACACGTGCGGGACCCGTAATGACAGGATTCTTCAGGCCGGTGATTTTGGCAACAGCGCCTTCTGGCGACAGATTACCTTTCAGGATCGCGAGGTGGCCCTGTTCGTACATTGGGCTCTTAATTGAGCGGATCACTTGCTGACCGGCTGGCGGCTCACTTGGTATGTCCTTGAGCACTTCGGCAATGGTCTTGCCAGAAATCGTCATGCAGTCGCCATGCAGCAAGCCCGCGTTCAATAGGATCTTCATGACCTGCGGGATTCCACCTGCGCGATGCAGGTCAACGGTCAGGAACTGGCCAGAGGGCTTCAGATCACATAAAACGGGGACGCGCTTACGGATGGTCTCAAAATCATCAATCGTCCATGGCACTTCCGCAGCATGTGCGATTGCTAAAAAATGCAAGACTGCGTTCGTGGAGCCACCGATCGCCATGATGACCGACACGGCATTCTCTAGCGACTTGCGCGTAATGATGTCGCGCGGCTTGCGCCCTTTACGTACCGCGTCAACCAACACGCGTGCGGCCTCGGCGGCATGGGTAATCGCCTCCTTGTCCTCGTTGGCCAAAGTGCTTGAGTACGGCAGCGCCATGCCCATCGCCTCGAACGACGAGCTCATCGTGTTGGCGGTGTACATACCACCGCATGAGCCCGAGCCTGGAATTGCCTTTTGCTCAATCGCCTTGAAATCTTCGTTACTCATGCGCCCCATTGTGAACTCACCCACGGCCTCGAATACCGACACGATATTGAGGTCGCGACCCTTATGTGAACCTGGCTTGATGGTGCCGCCGTAAACATAAATGCCAGGCACGTTCATCCGCGCGATGCCGATCATGCCGCCCGGCATATTTTTGTCACACCCGCCAACCACCACTACACCATCCATCCACTGCCCTTGCACAGCAGTCTCGATACAGTCAGCGATCACTTCGCGTGAAACCAGCGAGTACTTCATGCCCTCGGTACCCATGGACATGCCATCAGAAATCGTGGGGGTGCCAAACACCTGCGGATTCGCTTTGGCCTCACGTACCGCGGCAATCGCGGCATCGACGAGAGGCTGCAAACCACTATTACAAGGCGTGATAGTGGAATGACCGTTCGCCACGCCAATCATGGGGTTCGCGAAGTCAGTTTCTTTGTAGCCCATGCCGTAGTACATCGAGCGGTTGGGCGCGCGCGTCACGCCTTCAGTAATGTGTTTGGAACGTTCGTTATTGGCCATGAGGATTACCTGTTGGTGAAGATTTCAGCGGTTATTATCGGACATCTTTTACTTGCTGGGGCGCCATGTTGCAATTCCCGACCATCGACCCCGTGGCCATTCGCCTCGGACCACTCGCCATACACTGGTACGGCTTGATGTATCTGGTCGCGTTTGGATCAGCTTGGCTGTTGGGGCGCTGGCGCATCTCACATCATAAAACCGACCTGACCGCTCGGGACCTTGAAGACATTATTTTTTATGGGATATTGGCCGTCGTGCTAGGTGGTCGCCTAGGATATGCCTTGTTTTACAAGCCCGCCCATTACCTTACCCATCCGCTCGAGATCCTCTACGTCTGGGAAGGTGGGATGTCGTTTCATGGAGGGCTCATTGGCGTGATTGCCATGATGTTCCTACTCGCCCGCGCGCGCGGCTACTCGTTTTTTATGGTGGCTGACTTCGTCGCCACGCTGATTCCACTCGGCCTGGCCGTGGGCAGACTAGGAAACTTCATTAACGGCGAGCTATGGGGAAGGCCAAGCAGCGTTCCTTGGGCGATGGTGTTTCCACAGAGCGGCGACGGCTTGGCAAGGCACCCCTCGCAGCTTTATCAATTTGGCCTCGAAGGCCTGCTTCTATTTGGCTTGGTGTGGTGGTTTGCGCATAAGCCGCGCCCAGTAGGGCAAGTGAGCGCTGTATTTTTAATGGGCTACGGCGCGCTGCGATTTGCAGCTGAGTATGCGCGTGAGCCGGACAGTTTTTTAGGGCTGCTCGGCCTGGGACTCAGCATGGGGCAATGGCTCTGCCTGCCGATGGTGGGAGCCGGAGTTGTTTTATTTGCTTGGGCGCAGCGCACACTGCCGCCCACAACCAAAAAGTAAGCCGCGCATGTTCTGATAAACAAAAGGGTCTGCCCAACTAGGCAGACCCTTCGCTATAGATGCCCCGCTCGTGCCGTTCAGGTCGGCATCTCGAACCTAGGGTTCAAGTTGGCCGCGATCTGCCTGACGTTGAGCGCATCTGACTAGAGACGTGCATGCCTGTCGGGCTATCCCACAACCTATGTATGCCAAAGCATTGGTTCAGAGAATATATGACCTGGTCACGAACACAGCAGGGACAAACTGGAAATTACTTTGTCTTGCCAGAGCTTGAGGCAGCGATCGCTGCATCGAGCATTGCATTCATGTCGTCAATTCTACGCTTGAAGTCGCCGACAGCCAAACCGCCCAAGGGACCGTCCGGCGCACGCACGGATAAGAGCTCCACGGCAATTTGTATGGCCGCCATCACCGCAATGCGCTCATTACCCGAAACTTTACCCGTTCCCTGTATACGCCCCGCGAGCTGACTGACATGTTGGGCAGCCGAGGTCAGTGCGGCTTTCTCTTCAGCGGGGCAGGCCAAGGAGTACTCTCGCCCAAGAATAGAGATGTCGACGCGTTCCATTAACGAGGCTCCTCAGGTTGCGGGGCGCCGGGTAAGCGCTCGAGCACCGCCTCAATCCGCTGGCGAGCCTGTACGGTGGCCTCACGCAGGGTATTGACCTCTTGATCGCGCGATTGCAATTGCGCCTGCAACGATGTCTGTTCTTGCTTAAATAGATCGAGCGAGCCTTGTAGAGAAGCTTTCTCGCTTGCAAACGTGTCCACTTTTTTGTGGAGTACCTTCGTTTCGCTGCCCTCGACGTCCAACTTTGCTTTCAACGCATCACGCTCAGCCTGAGCTTGTATCAGTTGAGACTGAAGGGATTTTTGGTCGGCCGCGAGCTGCTGCGTGAGGGCAACAAGCTTCGCTATGCGCGTGGAGAGGTGATCGAGATCGTCAAGCATATCGCTATCGTAAAGCAAAATTGCAAATACCAAAATCAGAAGCTGACAAAACCAACCACAAATGTAA
>JBILHV010000151.1:0-4876 GCA_044350305.1 Burkholderiaceae bacterium | reverse complement strand
TGCTTAGCTACACAAGAAATCTACCGCAAGGAAGGTTTGTTTGCCCGCGCTGCAGGCTTAGCACCCAAGTTCGAAAAAGAGATCCACGCGTTGCGCGGCGAGCCTTTCGTCAAAGATATCCGCAACCTTGGCCTGATGGGTGCCGTTGAACTGCAGTCGCGTGACGGTGCACCAGGTGCACGTGCTTATGACGTGTTCCTCAAGTGTATGGAAAAAGGTGTGTTGGCGCGCTTCACCGGCGATAACATGGCTTTCTCGCCGCCACTGATCGTATCGGAAGGCCAGATCGAAGAAATCTTCGCAACGGTCAAAAAGGTTCTGCACGAAGTCGCCTAAGCAACCTCGCGTAACACCTGAAGGGGCGCCTTGTGCGCCCCTTTTTCGTACCTCGAAGATCTCTCTGCTGCAGGTCGCCGCTCAGATACAATCCATCAACATTTTTATCTGCATTCCCCTCACTGGAATCCTTCACCTCATGAACTACCAACTGCCGTTCCCCTCTGGCCGTCAACCCGTGTCGGCGCGTAACGTTGTCTCGACCTCGCAACCTTTGGCTTCTCAAGCGGGCGCTGCCGCCTTCGCACGTGGCGGCAATGCCATTGATGCTGCACTGGCTGCTGCGATCACATTGACTGTTGTCGAGCCAACCATGAACGGTATCGGTGGTGACGCGTTCGCTATCTTGTGGGATGGCAAAGCGTTACACGGACTAAACGCCTCTGGACGCGCCCCTGCAGCATGGTCGCCCGAGCGTTTTAAGGGTATGGCCGCCATGCCGCATCGCGGCTGGGAATCAGTCACCGTTCCGGGCGTGGTTTCACAATGGGTAGAGCTGTCGAGCAAGTTCGGCAAGCTCCCTTTTGAGGACCTTTTCAAAGATGCGATCCGGCACGCGCGCGACGGCTTCCCTGTCAGCCCCGTGATCGCACGTCAATGGAAAGATGCTGCCGCCGAATTACATATGCATCCAGGCTTTGAGGCATTCATGCCTAATGGTCGTGCGCCCGAAGCTGGTGAGATCTGGCGCTTTCCAGATCAAGCCGACACGCTCGAAGACATCGCCCGTACAAAGGGTGAGTCGTTCTACCGTGGTCGCCTCGCAAAAACGATCGCGGCATTTGCGAAAGAATGTGGCGCTGCAATGACCGAGGCCGATCTAGCCGCGCACCGCTGCGACTGGGTTGGAACGGTATCTACGAGCTACCAAGGCTATGACGTACATGAGATCCCACCTAACGGGCAGGGACTCACTGCACTGCTCGCACTGAACTTAATTGAGCAGTTGCCCTACGCGCAAACTAAACCCGGCTCTGCCGAACGCATGCACCTTGAAGTGGAATGTATGCGCGCAGCCTTTGCAGATTTGTATGCACACGTAGCAGATCCCGAGTTCATGAAAGTGACTGCAAAAGATTTGCTCAGCAAATCGTATGCAAAAGAGCGGGCCAAACTAATCGACCCAAAGAAAGCAGGATCCTATCTGCCTGGCCAACCCCCTTCGGGCGGCACGATTTATATGTGCGCGACAGACACCGAAGGGCGCATGATCTCCTACATTCAGTCGAACTTCAAAGGGTTCGGTTCGGGCGTGGTCGTACCCAAGACAGGTATCGCGCTGCAAAACCGCGGATCGGGTTTTGTCACGACTCCAGGTCACCCGAACTTAGTCGGCGGTGGTAAGCGTCCGATGCACACCATCATCCCCGCCTTCCTCATGCGTGATGGCAAACCAGACATGGCCTTTGGCGTGATGGGTGGCAACATGCAAGCGCAGGGCCACATGCAAATGGTGTTGCGTTACGTCACTGAGAAGCACAACCCACAAGCTTGCTCTGACTCGCCACGCTGGCGCATCAACGACATCGGCGAGCTCACGGTTGAAGCCGGTGTACATCCCGCTGTTGTTGAGGGTCTGCGTGCGATGGGCCACAAGCCGATCGTTGCACCAGCCGATAGCCTTGACTTCGGCAGCGCCCAGTTGATTGCGCGCTTACCAGGCGACAAAGCACCTTACGCCTATGTTGCGGGCTCTGACCACCGGCGTGACGGTCAGGCAGTCGGCTATTAAACAGTCTCGGGTAGTCGCCGTTTAAATATCGCTACTTGTGCTTTGTACTCCTCCTCGAAAGAGGAGGGGTCACTCAAGGCGTAGCCGCCATAACCATATATTTTTGAGTACGCTGCGTAGGCTGCTGCCTCAAGCACTTTGCCATTGATCGCATTTGCCAACGCGTAAGTTGCTGATACCGCCGAATGCTGTGTGCCGTCGATCGATGTTGATCCAGGATGATGGTTTGCAATCAACAGGCTGTCTTGGGCGAGCTTTCTGAGCTTCACCGGGTCGAACGATTCGCGCATCAAGATTTTGAACTGTTTAAGTGCATCAAGCGCCTCATCACGTTCGAGCTGCTGCTCAATGCGCTCCACAATAAGCAAACCAAGCTCTAGCCGCAACCGTTCATTCTCTGTGTGGTCGAGCTTGTTGGCTTTGACCAGCCGTTCTAGTTCGGCATTCATTACATCCCCTTTGTTTTGAATGCAGCTAACGCTACCAAACTACGCTTCGATTCGCCCGAAACGCCCGCCGTTGAAGTCTTCAATTGCCTGAACGATCTCGGCCTTTGTGTTCATCACAAAAGGGCCGTGGCCGGAGATCGGTTCTTCAATTGGTTCGCCGCATAACAGCAGCGCAACGGTATCTTCAAGAACGTGCACAGCGATATCTTGCCCCGCATGTTCATACATCAGCATCTGTGCATCCGTCGCGACAGCACCGTCTTGCGCTTGAACTGCACCATGCAGCACAACTAGCCCGGCGCTCCAGCCCGCTGGCACCGGAATCGTGAGCGCTGCGCCTTTTTTCAATTTCAAGTCGACGACCTGCATCGGGGTGAACGTACGTGCCGGACCGATTTCACCGCCGAACGATCCGGCAATCACACGCGCCGTGCCAGAGCCGTCCGCCAGGGCGAACTCCGGAATCTGTTGGCGCAGAATCGGTTGATATCCAGGCGATGTCATTTTGTCTTTAGCTGGTAAGTTGACCCACAGCTGAATCATTTGCAGTACGCCGCCCGCTCGCGCGAATGCCGCAGAGTGGAACTCTTCGTGCAAGATACCAGCGCCTGCCGTCATCCATTGCACCTCACCCGGACCAATCACGCCACCTTGACCAGTCGAGTCCTTGTGTTCGACTTCGCCCTCATAGACGAAGGTCACCGTCTCAAACCCTCGATGCGGATGCGAGCCGACGCCTTTACGCTCGGCTGTGGCCGGAAATTGCTTCGGGCCCGCAAAATCTAACATCAAGAACGGACTCATCTCCTTGCCCAAGTCTTGATAGAAAAATAATGTGCGCACGGGAAAGCCGTCTCCGACCCAGTGACCACGATCATTACCCTGCACGCTCATTAATTTTTTCATAGATAGAGATTAACCGTTATTGATGGGGTGTCATGTCACACAACATCTTATAAATTTGTTTGGGCCGCTTGCGATAGACCTACCCCAGCGCGCCTAAGAAATACGAACACATGATCGCCAAATACATATTCACTCTGCTCAAGTCCGTTGGAGTGTGGCGCGAACTCCTCAAACAACTGGTAGTTTTTGACGTCTTCCAATTTGAAGTCGATATGGGATGGGCTATTGCTGTATCCCAAAACAAGCACACCATTACTTTTCATAATCGTCTTAAGACCGGCAAACAAATCTTCGCACTGATCGATTTGATTGACACCAAAGCCAATTAAACCGTTGGCGATAATGACATCAAACTGATCTTGCAAGTATTGCCGTGTGAGCTCTGTTGCCGAGCCTATTCGATGGTTATGCACATCACCATAAATCGCCTTACTAGGGTCTCTGTCAATGGTGAAGAACTTTGCAGAAAACCGCGACCGATAATGCCAACTTCGTTTGTCGGTGCCAATGAACAAACATTGCGCGGACTCGTGGTTCAGCACTGTGTCTAAATAATTAAAAATATCATGCTCTAAAAACAATCGGTTCGCTGACTTATGGGGGAACTCAACTCCCCAGGTAACCGCTAGCCGCGGCGCAAGCTTAAACAGTAATGTTTTGAGTTTATTTTTTAACTTCAGCATATGCACTCTACTTCGAGTTTTCCGGCCGCTTTCTTAGCGACTGTTGTGGTCTTAAACGCGAGTCATCAAACATTATTCTACCGTCACACTCTTTGCCAGATTGCGTGGCTTATCAACATCTGTGCCGCGCGCACAGGCTGTGTGATAGGCCAGCAGCTGCAGCGGGATCGTGTGCAGAATAGGGGACAGCAGGCCGTAGTTCTCAGGCATACGGATCACGTGCACACCTTCGCTGCTCGCAAGCTTGGTATCTGCGTCGGCAAACACATACAACTCACCACCACGCGCGCGCACTTCGTGCATGTTCGATTTCAGCTTCTCAAGCAAGGCGTCGTTCGGTGCAATGGTCACCACTGGCATCAACTCTGTCACCAACGCTAAAGGCCCATGCTTAAGTTCACCGGCTGGGTAGGCCTCGGCATGGATATAGCTAATTTCTTTTAACTTCAACGCACCCTCGAGTGCGATGGGATAGTGCATCCCTCGACCCAAGAATAAGGCGTTCTCTTTCGTCGCAAAACGATCAGCCCAGGCCATGATTTGTGGCTCAAGTGCCAGCACGGCGCTAATGGCAGCAGGCAGGTGACGCAACGCTTTGACATGCGCCGCCTCTTGGTCTTGGGGTAGCCGGCCGTGCGCGTGCGCCAAGGCCAAGGTCAGCATAAACAAGGCCGTCAATTGTGTTGTAAAGGCCTTGGTCGACGCCACGCCAATCTCGACCCCCGCCCGAGTGATGTATGCCAACTTGCACTCACGCACCATCGCACTCG
>JBILHV010000150.1:0-4882 GCA_044350305.1 Burkholderiaceae bacterium | reverse complement strand
AAAACCAGCACCGCGACAGCATTCGATAAGTTCAAACTGCGCTGCGTGGGCAACATCGGCAAACGCAAGCGCTGCTCCGGCGCAAACAATCCCATCTGTTGCGCCGACAAGCCAGCGGTTTCACGACCAAACACAAATACGTCGCCTGGCTGGTAGGCGACTTCACCGGCGTGACGCGTCCCCTTGGTAGTGATCGCAAACACACGCTCTGCAGCAGTGCCAATAGCCGCAAGGGCCTGCTCCAGACTGTCATGCTGGGCGATCGGCTGCCAGTCATGGTAATCCAGACCCGCGCGTCTGAGCTTGGCGTCATCGACCGTAAAGCCTAACGGCTTGACCAAATGCAAACATGCGCCCGTGTTCGCACACAGCCGAATGACATTGCCCGTATTGGGCGGGATTTCAGGTTGAACGAGAATCACATGAAACATGGCCGCATTGTGCCAGAGCTAGCATCCAATGTCAGATACCGACGCGCGTGGGTGTTTTTGCACCGACGAGTCCGATTACGCCAAGCGCCCCAGCTTGACGCAGCGCATGGGCAGCGGCATCAAGCGTACTGCCCGTCGTGGTCACGTCGTCCACCAAGCCAACCCAAACCTCTGGGAGTGGTTTGTCACTCGTGTAGAGGCCACGAACACTTTGCTGGCGAGCCGCGCGATCCAACGACTTTTGACTCTCGCCACTGCGCGTGCGCGACAGCCACAGACGTTTCACCGGCAAGCGCGATAGCCGCGAAAGTTCTACTGCGATTTCGCACGCAGGGTTAAAACCACGGCGCCGTGCCGCACGGAGATCGGCTGGGATTGGGACCAGTGCCGCCAGACTTGGCAGGGGTGGTTGGGTTGCACGCATCGCACACCAAAGTAGGCGCGCGTACAAGCCCGCATGATTTAACTGCCCACCCTCCTTGAGCGCGCGCATCAATTGGTCACCCGGTCGCGCATAAGCCGTCGCGGCAATCACCGCAAGTCCGCCGCTTGTTCGACTCAGGCTCTTATCGCATCGCACAGTACTTTCGCAACGACTACATAGGTCGCCTGCCGGGGCGGGCCAGTCGCATAAGGGACACGTGCCCCCTAAACAGCGCCGAAACAGCTCTCGAATAGAGTACATTTTGATACCTCCAGCGACCATTGTCCGAGCCGACTGGTAGCTTGTGTGCAAACTATGACTTCGCCATCCACGCCGACGCGCCTGCCCATTGACCCAAATCACGTTGCCCTGCAATTCGCGCGGCGCGGCGATCTATCGAACGCACAGTTTTTGTATGCAGAGATCGCTCAGCGCATGGATCAGAGACTGAAGTTGATCCGTTTGCAGCCCGCTGTGATTCTGGATGCCGGCTGTGGTGGTGGGCAACAATTAAGTCTGTTGCATACGCGCTACCCACGCGCCCACTACTACGGCCTAGATCACTGCTCCGCCTTGCTTGTACACGCACAACGTCGCGCACAAGAACTATGGCCGCGCCGCATGCCGGGTTGGTTGCTCAAGCTGATGGGGCGCACCGCACCCGCCAGATGGATCCAGGCAGATCTAGCCACCACCAATCTGGCCCCTGAATCGCTTGACCTCGTGTGGTCTAACTTGAGCTTGCACTGGCATCCCGCCCCCCACGACGTCCTCCAGGAATGGGGCAGAGTATTACGCCCGAACGGCTTGGTGTTTTTCTCCTGCTTTGGGCCTGCGACATTAAAAGAGCTGCGCTCCGCGCTGCACGACGCGACGCTACGCACACGCACACCGGACTTTGTCGATATGCATGACTTCGGGGATTTGTTGGTTGAAAAAGGGTTTTCAGACCCTGTCATGGACCAAGAAGTGTTGACCCTGACTTACGAGACACCAGAAAAGCTTCTCGCAGACGTTAAAGCCCTCGGCGGAAATGCCGCAATCGGGCGCGTCAATGGTTTGGTTGGCAAAGCTTGGCGCGATCGACTCATACAGGCGCTCGAGGCGCAACGCCAGTCAGACGGACGCCTTCACTTGACGATCGAGGTGGCTTACGGACATGCTTGGCGCAGCGCCCTGCGCCGCACGCCTAGCGGTGAAACCCGCATCAGCGTGAGCGCGATAGGACGCAAATCAGCCAAAGAATGACTGATAGGCCTTAACGGCCATATAGGCTGTCAACCCGAACAGTAGGAAGGCAAAAATACGCTTAAGCGTTTTGACTGGCAGTTTGTGCGCAGCTTTGGCGCCAACGGGTGCCAACAAGATACTGACGGATCCCAGCACCAATAGAGCAGGCCAGTAAATATAACCAATCATCTCTGGTGGCAAGCCCTCTTTACCCCAGCCGGACCAAACATATCCGATTGTGTTGGCCAGCGCGATGGGGAAACCAAGTGCTGCAGATGTTCCAACAGCCTGATGTAACGGGACGTTGCACCACAACATAAATGGCACAGAAATGAAACCGCCGCCTGCCCCAACGAGCCCCGAGACGAAGCCGATCGTGCCGCCGGCCGCAACCGCCCCGCCTTTCCCAGGCATCTGCCGAGCCGATTTGGGTTTTTTATCCAGCAACATCTGTAGTGCTGAATAGCCAACAAAGATCGCAAAAAACAGCGCGAGCCAGCCGGTTTTAAGTGCCGCAAAAATCGCTCCGCCCGATATCAGTCCGCCGATAAGAATGCCCGGCGTTAAAGCCCATACGAGGTCCCACCGAACAGCGCCTTTGCTGCTGTGCGCACGCACGCTGGACACCGACGTAAACAAAATTGACGCCATCGACGTTGCAATGGCGGTGTGCACAATCAGCTCGGGTGAGAGCTTTTGCCAAGTCAGTAGCAAGGTTAAAAACGGAACCAGCAGCATCCCGCCACCAATTCCCAACAATCCGGCGGCAAAGCCCGTTACACAGCCTAGAATGAGAAGTGCGACAATAAATAGTGGATCCATGGCGGTGGTCTTTATCTCGACGCTAAAAGTGGCTCAGTATACTGACAGGATCTCTACTGCGCCGGCCCTTACTGTTTGCACCTACTTCTTCTCCTAACGAATACTCAGCATGAACTCTCTAGATACTGAAGTTTTGCAACTCGCCTTGGCATGGCTGCGCGAAGGGCACGCCGTGCACCTCGCGACAGTCGTACAAACATGGGGTTCAGCGCCTCGGCAGGCGGGTGCCATGTTGGCCGTGCGCAAGGATGGCCGCGTTGTAGGCTCAGTGTCCGGAGGATGTATCGAAGATGACCTGATTGCTCGCGCGCAAGCAGGTCAATTGCCGTCCAAGCCTGAATGGGCGCGCTATGGCGTGTCCCAAGAGGAAGCTGCACGGTTTGGTCTGCCTTGTGGCGGCACCTTACGCCTTGTCATCGAACCCTTATTGCTCGAAGACTGGATCGCTCGCGTGGTCGAGGTGACACAGACACAGCAGCTCCTTGGTCGCTGGCTTGATCTGACAACCGGCGTGTCAACCCTCACCAACGCTCGCCCTGGGCAACTCACTGAAGTCAAAGAAGAGGGTTGTCATTTCGTCTATGGTCCGCACTGGCGCCTGTTGATTATTGGTGCAAACCAGACCGCTCAGGCGCTCGCGCAAATCGCGACCATGCTGGAATTTCAGGTGATCGTCTGCGATCCACGTGAGGAATTCACTGCCGATTGGAATATGCCGGGTGTATCCCTGCAACCCGGCATGCCAGACGATGCCGTACTAGCGATACAAACCGATGCGCGCACCGCGATCGTCGCCATCACGCACGATCCCAAGCTAGACGACATGGCGCTACTTGAAGCGCTTAAATCCAAAGCATTTTATGTGGGCGCGCTCGGCTCGTCCCGCAATCAGGCCAAACGTCGTCAACGCTTATTGGACTTTGACTTGACCGAAGAAGATATTGCTCGTCTGCACGGGCCTGTGGGTCTACAAATTGGTAGTCGGACGCCTGCAGAGATCGCCGTTGCAGTGGGGGCACAATTGGTTCAGGTGCGAAGCGCGCTCGAGGACGAACGCGTGGCCGGACTCACCCACCCGCCTAAACAGCCTCGCTAAACTGACGCCATCGTCGCGCGACCCTAACTGCCGCGCTTACGCGACTCGATACCCAGCTGTTTAAGCTTGCGATACAAGTGCGTGCGCTCTAACCCAGTCTTGTCTGACACCCGGGTCATGCTGTGGTTTTCACGCGCGAGATGGTATTCAAAATAGACGCGCTCAAAAGCATCGCGCGCCTCACGTAGTGGCAACTCAAGCGAAATGTCTCCCAACAAACTGGGGTCAGCCACAGGGGCCGCGACCTCTTGCACAGCAGGAGCCACCACTTCAGCAACCTCTGGGGCGGTCTGCGCCGCGGCGGGAGGAGCGACAGGCACGAACGCACCACTCGCTGACTTCACAACAGGCAAGCGACCCCGCGCCAGACCAGTAGAAATAGTCTTGAGCAAACGCTGCAGCGTAATGGGTTTTTCTAGAAAATCAATGGCACCGATGCGCGTGGCCTCAACCGCGGTATCAATCGTCGCATGACCACTCATCATGATGACGGGCATATCGAGCAGGCCTTGTGAGCCCCACTCTTTGAGCAACGTCACGCCATCCGTATCAGGCATCCAGATGTCCAATAGCACCAGGTCCGGACGCATGCGCAGTCGCGCAGCACGCGCTTGTGCCGCGTTCTCGGCAAGCTCGATCGTATGCCCCTCGTCGTAGAGGATTTCGGAAAGCAATTCACGAATTCCGACTTCATCGTCGACAACTAAAATTCTTGCCATATATTTCTTATCGCCTGTTACGCACGTGCATTACCGTTATCTTACGACTTTCCGTCCACCATGGAGGCGATCTTGGTCAATAAAATTGAAACACGGGCCCCCCCTTCCTTACGGTTGGAAATATCAATCCGCCCCTGATGCTCCTCCACGATCTTACGAA
>JBILHV010000148.1:0-4922 GCA_044350305.1 Burkholderiaceae bacterium | reverse complement strand
CCGACAAATGATTCTTACAATTCGTCATACCTGATAGACTTATAAGGTAAACAAATAAATAGGGAAAAGCAAAATTGCCGGCATCACACCCAATCAATGGATCTGATTCACACTCACTTCGAATTGATCTCATTGAGCTAGAGACCTTTATCGCTGTTGTTGATCTTGGTAGTTTTAGCCAGGCAGCCTTGCGTATGCATGTGTCGCAGCCATCTGTTACTGCTCGTATCCAGCGTCTTGAAGACCGCCTTGGCGTTAAATTGCTTCTCCGTACCACCCGCAGGATGGAGCCAACCAAAGATGGGCTCAGACTCTTTGAGCAGAGTCAGATCGCGTTAGCCGGTTTACAAGCAATTGTGAAAGAGTTTGAAACCCGAACAAAGCGGGGTAGCCATAGGATTGTGATCGCGGCAACCCCCATGATTGCTGCGACAGCGTTGCCCAGTATTCTTAATGGCTATCAGAAACTGTACACCGATGTTCATATCCGTCTTCTCGATCTGCAATACCCGGAGGTCATCGACAAAGTGCAGTCCGGCGAGGCTGATCTTGCAGTGATTGCCTTTGACGGCGACTCAAACAAGCTACGTTTTCAAACCCTTGCAGACGAAGAGCTATTGCTTGTGGTGCCAAGAGGGCATCCCTTAGCCAAATTTAAGGAAGTCGTGCTTGAAAAAGTCCTTAAATATCCTCTACTGATATTAGACAGATACACAACGCTTATCCGTGTGATCGAAGAAGAGGGAAAAAAACGCAATCTGCCCATCCAGTCTCTTCGCGAGGCTTCCCAGCTAAACACATTGCTTGGCATGCTGGATGCAGGCAATGGGATTACTTTTCTTCCGAAGTCGATGGCGCAGGCGAACGCAAAACACAAACGACCTACCCTCCGGGTTACGGATGTGGCACTAGCAAGACGCTATGGAGTAGTCGTACGAAAAAAACAAGAGATCTCTAGCGCAACCCAAAGCTTTATCGACTACATCCACAAAGAGTACGCGAAGACACTGGGGAAAAATTAACAATTCTATCTACGTTTGCGGACAATCGGCACGATAAACTACTACTACATCACCATCCCGTCACTAAACGCTGTCAGCTTTATAGAAACTTCTTAGCCTATCATTTACCCATCCAAGGAACTCCTGTGAAACCAATGAAATTTACTTATTTGGCTATTGCCGTTCTTTCAATCGGTACGTCAAGCTTCGGTACTAATTTCGCGCATGCCGAGCCAGACCCTATCTCGATGGTCAATCAGTTTGAAATGACTGGGGGAAAGTTTGAGGGCTTTAGGCGCTCGGGCGCAAAAGGTGTTTGCGCAAGCGGTGAGTTTGTGGGTAGCCCAGAAGGTAAAAATATTTCTAGCTCGTCTGCTTTTAGTGGCAAGGCCATCCCGGTTATTGTGCGCTTTTCAGTAGGTGGCGGAAATCCAAAAGCAGCTGACAATGCGAAAACGCAACGAAACTTAGCGTTGCAATTTAATTTGCCTAACAATGAATTCTGGCAGATGGGAAATATATCGGCTCCTGTATTCGGTTCTGCGACGCCTGATCAGTTGTTCGGACGGTTGCAGTCTTTACAGGCTGATCCAACCACCAAAATGGCGGACCCCGCTAAAGTTAAAGCTTTTGCAGAAGCGAATCCAGCAGTACTGCTTCAAGGGAAATACTTTGCGTCAAAACCTGTCCCTGCGAGTTATGCGTCAACGAACTATTGGGGAGTCCACGGCTTTGGTTTTACAAATGCCAACAACGAGAAAGTTTGGGGCAAGTGGATCTTTGAACCAGTCGATGGTGTGCAAACACTATCCGATGAGGACGCGAAGTCAAAAGGTCCAAACTTTTTGTTTGATGAGTTACGTCAACGCGTAGCTGCAGGTAAAGCGTCTTTCAATTTCAATCTAGAAATTGCTCAAGCAGGCGATGTACTTGACAATGCCACAATCCCACTTCCCGAGGGAAGAAAGAAAGTCACTCTGGGTGTCTTGAAAGTTGTGTCGGTTTCAGCAGACAGCACGGGCCCCTGTTTGAACATAACCTTTGATCCAAACATCATGCCTAAAGGGGTTGAAGGTGCACCAGATCCGATGTTGCGGGCAAGAACCGCTCCGTACGCCATTTCGTTGGGGCGTCGGATTACTGAGGGTTCGAAGCAATAAAAGTTAAAGGATGCGTGAAGGTCTTGCGCAATGTAAACGCCCCAGACCAAAGTGGCTGGGGCGAGGTTGGTTGGATACAGATAGCTATTTAGCGTAGCTGTCTAATAGGTGTTTAGCTAAGAAGCCTAAGAGCGTGAACAAGCTGCCACAATAGGTTGTGAGCAGCCACATAAACTTTCTATCAAAGTACTTGTGCAGATCTTCACGGGTTTGTGCGATCTCCTTGTGTAGCTCAGTTCGGACTGAGGCTATCTCGGTTCGCAGTTCAGCTTGGCCTTGCACCATTTGAACGCGCAAATCCGCAACGGCCTGACAAAGCTGCGCCATCGTTGCCTCGAGGCGCTCGTAGGCTTTGGTGTTTTGTTCAACTGCTAATTCAAGTGAAAGCACGCGTTTTTCCATACCGAAATCGTAGGCGGTATTGTGAGCCATTTCTATTCGTATATTTGCTTGTGGAGTAAGTATTTGGTTAGAAATTGTTAGCAGTTGTTAGCTTGCACTGATACGGCTGGCGATAATTAAGCTCCGAGCGATCAAGCCCGAGCGCTGCGATTAAGTACACGCCTGCTTGATCTGCGCTGAGCGCGGTCATCAAACCATACCTTGGCATGTCTGCCTCACCGAGCGGCAGCATGTTTGAGGCCTCAACAAAAAGATCGATGTCTAAATAGGGTTCATTTGCAACGCGATGAGGGATGTAGCGCACTAAAGAATCATGGTTATTAATGTTCACGCGCTGAGTAATTAGAGCTGTTGGGCGCAACAACGACAAGGCTTTTTGGTATTGCTCTGGCAAGGTCCCGATGTGGATATGCAGCTGATGTTGGCCACGAGTTAGTGCAGATTGCATTAATAGCAAAAAAGAGATAAATTATCAATGTGGACGGTACACTTAATCCCACCTGCCAGAGCGGAACTGCTAACTATGCCCGCAGATATTCAAGCGCACTTTTTTCGTATCGCGGATATGCTTCAAGAATTTGGGCCACACGCCGTTGGTCTGCCGCATGTACGTTTTTTGCAAGACAAATTGTGGGAAATGCGAATCAAGGGACGGGATGGTATTGCTCGCGCAATCTATGTTGCTGATAAGGGAAGACAGCTAATGGTGCTGCATGTGTTTACTAAAAATACGGAGAAGACGCCGCAGCGAGCGATTCAAACAGCGGCAGAGCGACTACGGAGAATCAAGAGTGATTAGCCTAAAAGATGTTAAAGCCCAACAGCTTAAAAACCCTGAAGTCCTCGCTGAATACGAGAAACTCGGGCCTGAGTATGCGATCGCACGCGAGCTCATTGCAGCGCGCGTGAGAGCGGGAATGACTCAAGCTGAGCTAGCTGAGCGCATGAGCACAACTCAATCTACGATTGCCAGACTGGAGAGTGGACGCATGATGCCATCAATGCGTACGTTCTCTCGATATGCTGAGGCTACGAATAGTCACGCAGTCGTGCGTCTAGTGGCAAACACAGCCAGCAGTCGAGGGCGCGCTGCCTGAAAGTGCAGCACTGTGTTTGAGTGTGGTGGTTTAGTTAGGAATTGTCAGTGCTTGTTGGCTTTTGTAACAACAGAAAGCCTGATAACGCCGCCAAGCCGCCCACGCAGGCGTAGGCAAGGCCGAAGTCATCAAAATACGTCACCGCTACGGAGAACAGCGAAGGTAGCAACAAGACCCCGGCAAACATCAAGCCAGAGCCCAAGCCTGTGGCCTCGGTTCGCTGTGCGCCGCCTAAACGTGCCCACTCGGCATAGGCCAGGCCTGTAAACCCGCTTGCGGTGGCCCCGGCGACTGCGCACAGCACAAGCACGACGACGTGCGTCCAGCTCTCGGTGAACTGGCCGGCTAGCACGGCGGCTGCGCCCATGATGAAGCCCTGCCACGCCAACAAGAACTTGGCGGTTACCCACTTATCCGCCAACCAGCCCCAGATCGGTCGGCTCACGACCGCGGCGAGTTGATACACCGCCAAGGCCCAGCCGGCTTGCACGAGGTTAAAGCCGGTCTTGCTCGTTAAGTGCACGGTTAAGAAGGCGATGAAACAAAGTTGTAGGCCGCTGTAAATAAAGCTCGCGAAGGCCAGGCGGCGCAGCTCTGGCCGCTCAACCAAAATTTGCACGGGTGCCAAGAGGCCTTTGCTAAATATTTGGCGGGAAGGATCGCGATCCGCATCCCAATCGCGACGCGCGAATTCAAGCAGTAGCACCACGAGCAACACGGGTAGGGTCTGCCATAACAGTGCGGTTTGCCAACCGAGGCTTAAGGTCATGGGCGCCATGATGAGGCCGGCCAACACGCCACCGAGTGGCACGCCGATCTGTCGGATCGACAGCACGAGGTTCATCACACGCGGCGGTGTACGGGGCACCAGCAGATGGGCACTGGCGGGGGCTGTCGCACCGTAGGCGAGCCCTAAGAGCGCCGCGCCAAGCACGACCGAGGCCACGCTACCGAGCGAACAAGCCAGCAGCATGGCAAGCGTCGCCACCAGCACTAGCTGGCTCACCCTAACGGCACCAAAGCGGCGGATAAAGCGTGGTGAGAGCAACGCCGACAGAATCCCCACGCCATAGACGGTAGAGATAAAGAATCCCACCAGCGTGCCGGGCACTTGGAGGTCCTGCGCGATCACGGGCGCCACCACCGGAAACGAATACGCCGCCATCGTCGCCAAGCTTTGTGTGGCGAGCGTGGCGATGAGCGGGAGAACGGGAAACGTTCGCGTTTCAGGAGGCTGTGGGGGATGTGGTGTCATGCTATGC
>JBILHV010000147.1:0-4926 GCA_044350305.1 Burkholderiaceae bacterium | reverse complement strand
CCATACTGGAGACCTTGACTCACGATGGCACACGCACCATTATGGCCCAGCGCTACATCCCAGAAATCACCCAAGGCGACAAACGGATTTTGATCATTGGCGGTCAAGCGGTGCCGTATTGTCTTGCCCGCATCCCTTTGGCGGGTGAAACGCGTGGCAACTTAGCCGCGGGTGGGCGCGGCGTTGCGCAACCACTTTCTGATCGAGATGCTTACATTGCCCGTCAAGTGGGTCCTGAGCTGGCGCAACGTGGTCTGTTGCTAGTCGGCTTGGATGTGATCGGTGACTACGTAACAGAAGTCAACGTGACAAGCCCCACATGTTTCGTTGAAATTACGGAACAGACTGGATTCGATGTCGGCGCTCGTTTCGTTGAAGCTCTCGAGACGGCGGTAGGCGTTTCCGCGTAATCCGATGATTGCCATTCTTGTCGTTGCGCATACCCCTCTTGCTACCGCTCTGGTGGCTTGTGCGCGTCATGTCTTGGGCGTAGATCCAGACGTGATCGCAGTGGATATCGAACCCAATGAATGCGCTCAGAATTGCTCGCCTAAGGTTGCTGCGCTCATCGCGCAAGCAGACCGTGGCGATGGCGTCTTAGTTCTGACAGATCTTCCCGGCGCAAGCCCCTCTAATATCGCCGTCGAGGCGAGCGGAGTCGCTCATGGCGACGGCGTTCCCTGCTGTGTATTGGGCGGAGTCAATGCGGCAATGTTGCTGCGCGCCATTAATTATCGACAGGGCAAGCTTGAAGATGTCGCAAGTAGCGCACTTGCGGGCGCCACGCACTCCGTGTTGCGTGTAGACTAAGCGCAATTCGCAAGCTTTTTTTGTAAACGCACGACATCATTCTATGCCAACGATCGACATTGTCATTTCTAACAAACTCGGGCTCCATGCACGTGCCGCAGCCAAGCTCACTCAGCTTGCGAGTCAGTTCGCTTGCGAGGTCTACATTATCAAAGCGGGTCAACGCGTGAACGCCAAGAGCATTATGGGCGTAATGATGCTTGCCGCGGGCATCGGTACAACTGTAACAATCGACACCAGTGGGAGCGATGCCGAGCAGGCTCTTACAGCCGTTCAGGCGCTTTTTAATGACAAATTCGGCGAAGGTCAATAACCCCGTAGCTGATACGGCTCGCGCCCCGATGCTGTGCTTATCGGGTCAAGGGGCTGCGCACGGCTACGCCATTGGACGCGCGGTTGTCATGGGCGCGACAGCTCTTGAAGTCGCGCACTATCGTATTTCTCCAGAAGCAGTTGTCGCCGAACAGTCGCGACTGAGTGGCGCCCTGGAAACAGCTCGTCGAGAAATGTTGGAGTTGGCAAAAACGCTCCCGGAAGATGCACCACGCGAACTCGGTGCATTACTGAACGTCCACGGCATGCTGTTGTCAGATCCTCTTCTAGCCGCTGAGGCGCTCTCCCTCATTGAAGAGAAGTTCTATAACGCCGAGTGGGCCTTAACCACACAAGGTCAACTCCTCGGAGAGCAATTTGCCTCCATGGAAGATGAGTATCTGCGCGAGCGCGGAGCCGATGTACGTCAGGTGATCGAGCGTGTACTACATGTGCTTGGCGGCTCTCGTCCGCTATCATCACTCGATCGTGTTGGCCAGTCAGCGGAGCCTCTTGTTGTCATCGCACATGACATTTCCCCTGCCGACATGATTCGCCTGCGTGGCGGTCGCTTTGCTGGATTTGCAACAGACTTGGGTGGCCCAACTTCCCATACGGCCATCGTCGCTCGCAGCATGGATGTCCCTGCTGTTGTAGGCCTTGGCCAAGTCAGAAGTTTGGTGCGCGACGGTGACATCGTGGTCGTCGATGGTCTGCGCGGCACGCTTCTCGTGAATCCTTCCGCTCAGGCGCTTGAGCAATACCGGATATTACAAGAGCGCTATGCGCAGGAAAGACTTGTCTTGGCCCAGCTTAAGGATGTGCCGGCCGAGACGCAGGATGGCATTGCTGTGTCATTGCAAGCAAATATTGAACTCCCTGACGAGGCCGAGATTGCACTTGCAAACGGAGCGACAGGCATCGGTCTGTTTCGAAGCGAGTTCCTGTTTATTGGGCGCAGTGAGTTACCTACCGAGGAGGAGCAATATCAGGCGTATGCTTCGGTCGTCAAGACCATGCAGCATCGTCCTGTTACGATTCGCACGCTCGATGTCGGCGCAGACAAAGCCCTAGATGGCGAAGCAACTGTTGCGACGAATCCTGCGCTCGGCTTACGAGCGATTCGTTACTGCCTGGCCCATCCTGACTTATTTGCGACACAGTTGCGCGCAATATTAAGGGCCTCTGCGCACGGCACAGTTAGGATCTTGATTCCAATGGTTGCGCATATGCACGAGGTCCGTGCAGCGCGCGCCGCGATCGCAAGTGCCATGATGGAGCTCGACGCAAAGGGGCAACCCTATGCAAAGAATATTGAAGTCGGTGCAATGGTAGAGATTCCGGCGACGGCGATCGCCATCGAACCCTTCGCAGATGCGTTGGACTTCTTGTCAATTGGCACAAATGACTTAGTTCAGTACACCTTGGCCATTGACCGAGCCGATAACGAAGTTTCGTCTCTCTACGATCCGTTACACCCAGCGATTTTGCGATTAATTGCAAATGTCATCAATGCCGGTATCCGTGTGGGTAAGTCGGTTGCCGTGTGTGGTGAAATCGCGGGCGACCCGCAACTGACTCGCTTACTCTTGGGTCTTGGTCTGACGAATTTTTCGATGCATCCGCGGCAGTTGCTGTCGGTTAAACGAGAGATTCTGCGTGCGCATTCCAATGCGCTTCGACTCAAGGTGGCGACCTCGCTTAATCGTGCGAGCTCAATCGATCCCGCATCGCTGGACTAGCCTGTTGATCCATCCACTAAATTAGAGCGCCTCGTCGCCTGTCTCACCCGTGCGGATACGCTGTTTTATGCACTTGTTTGAGGCATGTATGACTTGCAATGGCGCGCAGAGTGCGGTGTCAGAGCTAAAATGAGTCCAATACGGCCTTAACTTAAGAGTGCGTCATGCAAAAAAATCCCTGGTTTGAAGAATTTCAGAAAAACGTAGCTGATCTCATCGCACGCAGTCCCGCTGCCGATATTGAACGTAACGTCAAAGCCTTTATGGGCCAAACGTTCACGCGGATGGATCTCATTACACGTGAAGAGTTTGATATTCAAGTTTCTTTGTTGGGTAGCGCCCAAGCACGTATCCAAGCGCTGGAATCTCAACTTCAAGCGCTCGAACATCGGATCTCCGCCTTGGAGTCGGGTACGGAGTAATACTCATGGATATTGGCGTTCCCTGACCGCTCGTGGGCACTGGATATGAGTCATGATTGAATCCACTTTGTTGGGAGCGTCATGTCACTTGCAATCTTACTCAGCCGCTCACTACTGGGCCTGGATGCCCCACTCGTCAGAGTTGAGACGCATCTTGGCACAGGTCTACCTGCGTTTCACGTCGTCGGCTTGGCCGATGCTGAAGTCCGTGAGAGTCGCGAGCGAGTTCGGGCGGCGATTCTTAGCAGTGGCTTGGCCTTTCCCAACGGTCGTCTCACTGTTAACTTATCGCCTGCAGACTTACCAAAGGAGTCTGGTCGATATGATTTGCCAATCGCCCTGGGTGTGTTGTTGGTGTCGGGACAGATCAAGGTAGCCGAACCTGAACGCTTGCCGACACTAGTCCTAGCCGGTGAACTTTCGCTGACGGGAGCACTGGTACCTACGCGGGGTTCGGTCGCCTTGGGCTTAGCGGTTGCGCGCACCCAACGCGATGCCGTGCTGATCCTCCCGATGGGTAACGCCTTAGAGGTGGCGCGAATTCCAGAGCTTACAGTTCTGGGCGCACACAGTCTTAATGATGTAGTTGGCCATTTAAACGGGCAAGCCGTCTTGCACCCGTTGACGCACATCGCCACGCGCGCACCACCAGGGTTATACCCATGTTTGTCGGATGTGCGGGGGCAGATGATGGCTAGGCGCGCGCTCGAGGTCGCTGCTGCGGGCGGGCACAGTATGTTGATGACAGGTTCCCCAGGCGTTGGGAAAAGCATGCTTGCAAAAAGGTTACCCGGGTTACTCCCGCAACTGTCAAATTCCCAAGCACTGGAGCTAGCGGCCATCGCAACCTATGCAGGACTCGATGTCGGGATCTCTCATGAACGCCCCGTGCGCAGCCCGCATCATTCTGCCACGTCAGCAGCAGTGATCGGTGGAGGTGCACGCCCCATGCCAGGAGAGGTATCACTGGCTCATCATGGGGTCTTGTTTCTTGATGAGTTACCGGAATACGATCGGAAAGTTCGGGAAGCGCTCCGGGAGCCCCTTGAAAATGGGTTCGTGAGCATTACCCGGGCGAAGGCGAAATGCCAATTTCCTGCTCGTTTTCAACTGATCGCCACCATGAACCCATGCCCGTGCGGGTGGAGGGGGCACCTTAAGCGTCGCTGCTTGTGCGGTGAATCACAAATTCAGGCTTATCAATCGAGGGTATCCGGTCCCTTGCTTGATCGCATTGACCTGTATGTGAGCATGAGCCAAGAACCTGGAGGCTTGACCGCTGGCGAGCCCACAGAAACCTCAGCACAAGTCGCGTTGCGGGTGCACGCGGCCTGGAAAATTCAAAACGGGCGACAGGGCGAATTAAATGCCTATCTAAAAGACTCACTGCTTGATCAGCGGTGCCAGCTCGACTCCAAGGCTAAGGAATTATTGGTTAAATTGGTCGAGCAATACGGCTTATCGGCTCGCGCGGTGCAACGAACTAGGCGTGTCGCCCGTACATGCGCTGATTTAGCGGGTAGTGAAAGCATCTCCCGTGCTCATTTGTCTGAAGCCTATCGGTATCGGGTCACGGGGAACGTGCAATAACTCAAAATCTGTCATATAATCAAAGGCTTTCCCGCGTATCTGTATCTCGA
>JBILHV010000011.1:0-15493 GCA_044350305.1 Burkholderiaceae bacterium | reverse complement strand
AGCTGCCAACCAAGGGGATCAAGGGCCGTTGCGCCTGTCGGCAATGTTGGCGGGGGCGGTGTGAACGAAAGCGTCATAGACAGCGCACTAAAAATAGCCACGAAAAAGGTTGGGGGAACTGATCCGGGGGAAGGGATCGATCGCGCATTTTAGTTGTCAATCACAAATGCGTGCACGCTTGAGTGAGCGGCTTGGTAAAATTACCCCAACAATACGGTTTAACCCCTTAATCTTTGCATCATTTCCTACGATGGCTGTTTTTACCCCTGTCAGCGACTCAGACGCGCACAACTTGCTTAGCGAGTATTCGCTCGGTGAGTTCGTGTCTCTCAAGGGGATTGCAGCAGGCATTGAGAACAGCAACTACTTTTTACGCACCACCTCAGCGGAATATGTGCTGACAATATTTGAAGTGCTTAAGGCTGAACAACTGCCCTTTTATATCGAGCTGATGCACCACCTAGCGGAACGAAATATTCCGGTGCCTAAGCCTCAAACGAGACAGAACGGCAGTCGTTTAACGACGTTGCACAACAAGCCGGCAGCGATCGTCTCTAAACTTCCGGGGAGCTACATAGTGTCTCCGACCGCCGCGCACTGTGCGTTGACGGGCGCAACACTTGCCCACGCGCATTTGGCCGCGGTGGACTTCCCGATTCATCAAAAAAACTTACGCGGGCTGGCTTGGTGGCAAGAGACCGCACCGGTGGTATTGCCATTTTTAACGAGCCCCGCTCGCGATTTGTTGACGACGAGTTTGGCTGAACAAGTGGCGCAAGCTCAATCATTGGAATGGCAAACGCTTCCCAAAGGGCCTTCCCATTGTGATTTGTTTCGAGACAACGTTCTGTTTGCAGGAACCACAAATAGCCCTGTTCTTGGCGGTTTCATTGATTTCTATTTCGCAGGCGTCGACGCTTGGTTGTTTGATGTTGCGGTCTGTATCAACGACTGGTGCATTGAGCAGTCAACGGGCAAGATCATTCCAGAACTCGCCAGCGCTTGGCTCCAAGCGTATAGTCGCGTCAGGCCGTTTACTGACCAAGAGCATCAATTGTGGTCATCAATGCTCAGGGCCGCTGCACTGCGTTTCTGGATTTCGCGCCTGTACGATTTTTATCTACCGCGTCCTGCTCAAACCCTTAAGCCACACGACCCCACACATTTTGAGCGCATTCTGTCCCAGAGGATGCTTCACCCGATCCAAGCTTTACCCAAGGAATCCTGATGCAAGCAGTGTCTTTACCCGCTCTCTCCGGTTGGCGATGGGTGCGCGATGGCTGGATGCTTTTCCGTAAACAACCCATGGCATTTTTTTCTTGGGCGATGTTTGTCAGCTTAATCCTCATGGTTGCCAGCGTCACGCCACCGATTGGACCGCTGTTCTTTGTTGTGCTCATGCCAACGGCTACTCTCTTATCCCTGAGTGCCGCCCGCCAGGCGGAACAAGGACAAAAAATACTGCTAGGAACATGGATTGCGCCCTTACGGCTTGCAGGTGTTTTTCGTCGCCTGCTGGGAATGGGCGCGCTGTATGTTCTGTTCTGCCTGATTCTCGGACTGATTGCTTTCATGCCCTTCTCTGAGGAAGTCACGCAAGCGGTCAAGGCCGTCGCAACCAGTAACGACCTATTGCCCTTACTTGAAGCGGTTCGTACTCCGATGGCCATATTTGCCGTGTTGTATGTCTTAATGGCCGCAGTCTTCTGGTACGCACCCGCCTTGGTTGGTTGGCACGCTATTTCAATGACCCGTGCGTTGTTTTATAGCGGTATTGCCTGTTGGCGCAATAAGTGGGCGTTTGGTGTGTACGGACTATCGTGGTTGGTTATTTTCTTGGCGATTGATACCGTACTTAGCGCGTTAACGATGGTGGGATTACCAAAAAGCTTTAGCACTACGATACAAGTTCCCATCAACGTCGTAGCCAGCGCGGTACTGTACTGCAGTTTTTACACGAGCTTTATCTCGGTGTTTTACTCCGCACCTGCACCTGAGCCAGAGACGATTGCAGCAGAGTAAGGTCAACGACGGCTGCGTCCTCCGCCGGCGTCCAAGTCGTCTCGCATACTGCACTCGCCTCCCAACAAATCACGATGCGGTTCGGAACTACTTTTCGATCAATGCGCACCGCATGGCCTTGACCATCCACAAAGATGATCGTCAAGGCATAGCGCATGCCAAACGTATGAACTGATCGGCAGTTAGGAATATACATGTAGTGACCTAGCGGCAACGGGGTACGCCACAACAAACCTCTTGCACGCATCAAAAAACGATCAGCCACGTGAATATGCAGCTGCGGTGCAGCGGGTGCGGGGGCCCAGACCATCACTGTAAACTCAGCAACTGAGCGGCCACAGGGATAGCGAGCACTAAGAATGTGCACGGGAATATACATAACGCCATTGGGAATAACATCTTAACGGGTGCTCGCATGGCGAGTTTTTCAATCCTCATCAAGCGCTCTCGTCTGTGCTGATCACTGAGGGTTCTCATGATTGATCCGACACTAAAGCCAGACGACTCGGCTTGAGTGATCGCGCAAACTAACTGTCTTATCGATGGCATATCGGTTCGAATCGCCAATTGCGCCAACGCATGCCCCCGAGGTTGGCCCGAACGTATGTCTAGCAACACACGAGTCCACTCTGCGTGCAGCGGCCCGCGTCGACTAAATTGAAGCGCTAGCTGCAATGAAGCCTGCAAGTTCAAGCCAGACTCGAGTCCAAGAACGATTAAGTCCAAGAAGCCAGGCAAGTCGTTCAGTATCGAGGATTGCCGCCTACGCGCTTGACCGCGGAGAACTGCATTGGGATAGACAAAGCCTAATAGCGCGCCCACCAAGACCAAGGCGAAGTTCAATCCACCCCAATCTATCCAAGCGACCAGATGACACTGCAGTAAAGTAAGCAGCGGTGCCACAACGCATGCCGCGGCGTACTTAATTACGTAGACCTGCTCAATCTGCCATTGCGTATGCCCAGCACGCACCAGTAGGGTTGTACCCATGCGTCGCTGGTTCCATGTCACGAGCCACAACAGTCGGTCTCCGGCGCGAAGGGTTAAGAGCCAGGCGGCTCGCTCCCAACGCGAGTCCGAAATGAATCGGTCCTCTGCAGTCCTTGTGCCATCGAAGAGCAATCGAAGTAACCCCGAGAAAATCAAGTAGCAAGCCGCAGCGACAGCTACGGCCCCTATCATGCTGCTGGCCCAGAGCAGCATTACGCGGATATCCCACGCAAAACTGCACGAAGCCATACCACGCCTAACACCTCAAGCATCACAATGAGGACCAATACCGCCCGACCGGCATTCGTCGATAAGGCGTGGTGCATCGCAGCAGAATCGATCCAATAAAGAACCACTAGCAACAGTAGGGGCAACACACCGATCACTAACGCTTGCATTTTTCCTTGCGTGGTCAACATGTCAACTTTAAGTTCGATGTGCTGTTGTGCCTCCAGACTTGACGCGAGTCGATCGACTAACGCTGACAAGGATCCTCCTGACTCCACACCCACGCGCAGCAATGTCGTCACTTGCGCAACGCTGTCGGTATCCACTCTTAGGCGAAAGTTATTGAGTGCGTCCTGCAAAGGAATACCCACTCGCTGCTCACGCAATACGAGGGATAGCTCCTGGGATAGCGGTGGATACAGATCTCTCGCAATCGCATTCAGCGCAGAGCTAAAGCTAGCGCCAGCAGCGAGAGATCCGGCAATCATGCGCAAAGCATCTGGCAGCTGCCTATCCAAACGCGTCGCTCTGGCAACACGCGCTCTGGCCAGCGCTACGCGCGGAACCGTCAGAACACCTAAAGCCGCGAACGTGCTTGCTGCAACACTATCACTTACGAGCCAAACTAAGAATCCGAGCGAAACTCCAAGCGCAACTAGCAAGGGCCAAAATAGAGAGAGATCAATAAAGACAAACATTTCAGCTAGCTGAGTCTCTGCCTCCGTACTCAAGGTATCTCGGTACTTACACCAAGCGCTTGTTAGAATCCGGTGAACTAACCAGAACAACAAAGCAATCGACACCCCAGCGAGCGCAACGCCTGCGATCCTCATGGGCAAGTAAACCAGTCTTGTATCGCACAATCCACACTTAGGTTCAGTCTGTCAAACACTGCGGGCATTAGACCGGCACCGCATACCTTGCCGGTCATCGGATTGAGCCGCGCGATTGTCTGGGTTTGTATGATCCCCGATTCAACACCGCACACTTCGGCCACAGCGCAAGCGATCCGTTGTCCGCTCGGTAACCTCGTCTGTTGAATAATTAGGTGGACAGCTGAAGCAACCTGATCCCGTATGACCGACAAAGGTAGACCACTTTGCGCCCCTAAAATTAAGTTCTCTAGACGAGCTAAGGCATCCCGTGGACTATTGGCATGGAGCGTGGTTAACGACCCCTCGTGCCCAGTATTCATTGCCGCAAGCATATCAATAGCTTCTGCTCCGCGCACCTCACCCACCACAATCCGGTCTGGGCGCATACGCAGCGCATTCTTTACGAGATCACGGATGGTGATGGCGCCTCGGCCTTCGGCATTAGCAGGTCTCGCCTCAAGCTTCACAACGTGCGGATGTGTAATTTGCAACTCCGCAGAGTCCTCAATCGTCACGATACGCTGTGTGCTGGGGATTTGGCCTGCCAATACATTTAACAGTGTGGTCTTGCCAGAACCCGTTCCCCCTGACACGAGAATATTGACCCGGTTGATCATGCACCAAGACAAGAACTTAGCTAAAGCCTGCTCCAGTGTCCCGTTATTTACGAGATCCTCGAGCGTCAGACGCTTTTTTGGAAACTTCCTAATCGTGAGACATGAACCGCTTAACGAGATCGGCGATATGACCGCATTGAGACGAGATCCATCGGGCAGGCGCGCATCCACCATCGGGGACAGTTCGTCAATTCTCCTTCCTAACGGAAAGACAATACGCTCAACGATCCCGCGCACTGCAGCATCAGAGCTAAATTCCACAGGTGCGCGCGTCAGTCTGCCGTTTCGTTCAATATAGATTTCGTCAAACGCGTTCACCATAATCTCCGACACCACTGGATCGGCAAGCAGAGGTTCTAGAACACCTAGCCCGACAGCCTCAGTGACGACGAGCTCAATAAGCTCTTCCTTCTCACCTTCGCTCAGGCTGTCGACGAGCTCAACAGGAACTTGACGAGCGCACGCTCGCGCATAGTCGCGAAGCCCCGATGCACTCAGCGCAGCGATATCCGTGCGTCTTAGATCCAGAGCCTTGATTAGACCGAGATGAAGCGACTTCCGGATCTCGCGTAGGGACTTCTTGGAGTTGGATTCAATTAAGCGCGTTGACTCCAGTTGGTCATTGCTCAATGAACTTAGCGCGACTTCACAAGTAGGACGATTGACCTGGGGGATCGCAAAGCGCATCAAGCATGGTCCAATAATGATTTCATCTGTTGGCTGCACCGGACCGTAACGAACTAGTCGATTACCGTTTACCCTAGTGCCCGACAATGAACCAAGGTCCTCCAAATGACAACCGATATGGTCTTCGCTTACCCGGACATGTGTCTTTGCTACCCGCCAGTGTTGAATACGCAATGCACAATCAGATGAACGCCCAATCAAAAACGGTGCAGATAGGCTAAGTTTTTCCTGTTGGCCATCTTCATATGTCAAACCAATATTGATCATCCCCCTACTCCCATTGATTCGTTAACTCTGATGCGGGCTCATCAGGAAGGCTGTCGTCCCATTGCCCGTCAAACATACTCTTCTGATCAGGATTTATTTCTCGGCGCATGGCGTGGTTCAAGCGTAGCGGCTCAGGAAAATTGTCATCCAGTAACGCACTGGCACTCGACGCTCTGTGAGCGAGATCTGAGTGTTTTGCATCCACCACGATTGGTGTGACGAAGATCGCCAGCTCTGTCTGACTTCTGTGCACACGGTTTGTACCAAATAGGTGCCCAAGAACAGGCAGCTCGGATAATCCCGGTAGGCCCTCAATGTCGCGAGACTGCTCGCGCGAGATGAATCCACCGAGCACCAACGTTTGGCCTGATCGAACATTAAAATCAGTGGAGGCTCGCCTGATCTTTAGGGCGGGTCCGGCCGCAGACGCAAGGCTTTGATCGACAGTACTCACTTCAATTTCAATTTTCGATCGCACACCAAGATTTTTTCCAACGTGGGGTGTAATGTTCAGATGTACACCGTACTTTTTGAAAGTTGTCTGTGTCCGGCCGTCCTTATCTTGCGTCGTATAAGGAACCTCTCCGCCTGCCGAAAAGCTAGCCGTCGAGCCGCTGCGGGCAAGGAGCTGTGGTTGCGCGAGCACGATTGCCTCACCCGTCTTGGAAAGAGCCGCGAGTCTCGCCGAAACCAGTGCCGTTAACGCAAAACGAGAGGACTGCATACCAAGTGATGCATTGGCTTCCCATCGCACGCCTAGCTCGCGCATCCGCGCCGTCGGAATCTCAATGACCTGAACATCTAACATCACCATCCGATCCCAACCAGACTCGTTGGCAAACTCAATCAAATCCGGATAGCGTGCGGCTAAACGACTAATTGTCGCGCGATCGCTCTCTCCTAGGTCATCACCATCAATTATGACTCGACCTGCAATATTCAAACTGCGAACGCTGGGAATTCTACTCAGAATTTCTGCGACTTCCTTCATTGCACGGCTGTGCCCTTCTTGTTTGACGTGGACTCGGTACGTTAAATGTGACGTTTTAGATGTCCAGACGGTGACGGTCGTCGTGCCAGACTTTTTCCCAAACAATATGGCTTCAGTTGGGCTTAACGCGGTAGCTTGTACGACTTGTCCATTGCCCACTGCAACGCGCTGAATACTTGGATGTCGAACGACAAATGATGATCCGACCTCGAGCTCTAGGAGGCGATCCCTCTCCGCCGACACAGGTCCGGCAAGCAAGCCTAGTGCAAGACATAGAGCGAGATCCCTGATGCGAATCATCGATGTTTTTCCAAAACTTCAGTAGCGCCTGCGGCTGAGTACCGAGGCCCGCTGCTTTCTTGAAGATCTGCGTTGCCCTCAAGTCGGTCGCCATAGATCACCGAAGCGGTGTCGACTGATCCCCATCGAGTTAATCCAAGCACTTCCTCGAGATTCATCGCGTTAGACCCAGACGGCTGTCGCGCAATCTGTGCATGCCGTGCACTCATCACAGCACTGATGACGCCGCTCTGTCGGGCGGTCACCACGCGAATGGAGTCATTTGGGGACACTGCAACCGTAATGGTTGAAAACCCGTTGTCCAACGCACCCTCACGACTGTTTACCTCTCTGGTGTGCTGGTCAGTTGCCAAGATCTCTACGCCTCTAAGCAATAAAGCTGTCACACGTTTGCCTTCGTGATCGAAAGATACGAATAAGTCCACACGATCGCCAGGTTTTAGCAAGCCCGACATTGCATTGACAGGATCGACGGACAGAGTTACGGCGCGCAGCGCTGGATCCAAACGCTCAGAGAGTGTCGGCACAGCTGCGGCAGACACGGCACTACTGAGTAACCAAGCACCAGAATGGAGGTCAACAGTTAAACGCTTGCCCAACACTGAGTCTATCTCGTGCGAATGCAGCGCATCCTCCGCAACGCCACTCGCTTGAAATACGCGCTCTTGCAAATCTTCTGCACGGATGACCAGATCGCGCTTAAGGTCCCTCGAGGCAACCAAGAGATGTACGTACTCCACGCTGTTGCGATTTTCTAGCTCTGTTGTTTTGTTCGCCAGATAAGTACTAATGGCCAAAGCCGAGCAGCATCCAAGGGTGATTGACACGCCCAGCACTACCCATTTTCGATGACGCTCATTGATGCTCATATGCCTTCCCCTGCTGGCCAACCATGAATAGAATCGAGCTCCCCGACACAGAAAATATTTTTAAATTGAGCTGAGCGCTTGCCTTGGTCGCAACGATCGACCGCGGGGCTGTAAACATCCCTTTTGACGTCCGGTCCATTTCGAAACTCCAGCCCGCTTTGTTGAGAGCGATAGAAATGGCGGTGACTAAGCGAGGCGATGAGAGCCAGCTTGAATAGATGAGGGTATGGCTGGGATCAACACGTGCATGGTCAACACTCGACAGAACAGGCAGAAGCCCCATTGCTGGATGGATCCAAGCGATCATGTCACGAGCGACGCTATCCAAGTGCCTGCAACCCAAAGGGTTTGGAGCACGTCCTGTCTGATCACCGGCGGACAGTGTGGAGTAAATCCCGTCAACCTCAGTCTCTGAGATCGGCCATAACCCGATCAAATGAGATTGAGGGTCATTCGACCAATGCGCTAGGAAAAAATTGCGTTGAACCTCTCCAACTGACCCCAAGGGTATGATGGCGGCCACCTTACTGATCGCTCGCTCGAAATTCAAGCGCCCATGAAGTCGATACACCTTTGCGTAAAAACCTTGAATGCACACTTTATCGATCATGGATTGAAATTGAATTTCAGGAGAAAAGGAATGGAGTAAATCGGTCGTTTTGCTTGCCTGTGCAACGCCTAAAGACAGGGTCCCAATGGAAATCAGCTTTAAAAATTGATCGATCATCTTTTTCACCACACCGGTTTTCGTGGAACGAGATCTTTCCAAGCACCGAGCCAATCGAGCTGAGGTCTAGCACGCCGCCAAGCAGCGTCGATATACTTAGTACGCTCAATTACCTGCTTCGCAAGGCCTAGACTTCCGTCTGCTGAGTTTCGCCAAAATGTTGTTGAGTTGCCGATATTCAAATGTATAGATTGGCTTGAGCGTGATCTCCCGTCACCTGAATAGAGGTAACTGTGCCGTTGCACCGCTGTCTTGATCTTTCGTGACAGATAGAACTGACCCACGGAAGTAGCCGGCGTGCGTCGGATATCCGTTGCTCGGAGAAACGTCCCTGAACTGACCCCTAATAGCTCGTTCTCAGTGTCACGCTGATGATTTACATCTGCAATTGAACTGTCGACAACCTTCGCATCGCTACGACCGATGAAAACCGCGAGTGTGCTCTCCTGCAGCGCCACCAGTGTGAACTGCCGCAGCGTTGCCGAAGAGTGGAGGCCAAACAGCAGAGCGACGAGTGCTCCCAACACAAGGAGGGACTCCGTGAGGCCCTGACCGCCTTGATTACTAGTGCGAGGCGTCATTGGGTAGCTGGCATTGAGTGCGTTTCAAGGGAAGGTAGCTTCGGAACCCGAATCAGGCGCGCAAGCCAAAACGGTTTAAAAAGGCTAGGTGCCTCTGCGCGTCCACTCTTATCGGTTGAAGGGTCTAAAAAGTAGGCCTCTGCAGCAGAGAGTGATCTCAGGGTGGGATAGTCAAGCCAACGCTGCACAACCTTAATTACCAACTGTGCTGAGGCAGCAGGCCCGGCAGGACTTAGTCGTGTGTATCGCGCCTGTTGGCGCGCACGCCACACCACAGGTGCTTGATTTGCCCATCGTTCGGCTAACGGATTGCGTGTGCCGCCAAATATGTTCCAACCAGACCACGCACGCTCACCGGCCCATTTCCAAAACGACTTATCTTTGAATGTTTGCATCGGTTCATCAAGCGAACCGAGTCTGGAGGGTGCATTGGGACGCGTTTCAAACGTTGCCCAGCCCATCGGGTACTCCCGGTAGTAGCAACCAATGACCCGATTAAAGCGCACATTATGGAAAGACTGATTTTCTTCACTGCTCCAGACTCCTTCGCGCGTGAGCGTAAGGCTCCCGCGGCGCCTTAACTGATGCTGCCTCCAAGGGCATCTAAGATTCATTCCATTAAAGCTCCGCGCCACGGAACGCCTGTCATCGAGATATCTATACCGCCCTCGTACGTCTTGCAACAGGCCAAACCACTCATCATCACTGGTTGGACGACTGATCATGAATTTATTTGTGTCGTCACGCACAATTCGATATTGAACACCCAGCGCGTCAAGCGATGACCCTCGGTGTGCTGAGCCACTTTCACCGAGATTCATCACGAGTGTATGCGTCAACACGCGATTGATCTCTGACGAGACATGCATTCTGGACTCGCGGACTTGGTTGAGCACCGTATGTATAAGTTCCTCGTGTTGTTCGAACGCACTGCTCAGCGCATTGCGCAGAGGTGCGTCGTTAAGACCACCCGATCGGGACGTGCTGTATGCGCCACCATGATGCGTACCAAAACGGAAACTCAATAATGACGCTGGCGGGTTTTGAGCGGACGCCTGCCTTGCGAGTCTCGATCGGAAACGCTCTGCGGCGGCCATTGAAAAGAGATGGAGCTGTGCGACCTGATGGGCGAGTTGCGTGCGATTCAAGTAGGCATGCAGATTGAGATTGCGAGCAAAGATTAGCGCTGCACTGTAAGCGGCTGCATCTGTCGCACGATGCAGGGACGACTTGTTATGCACCCAACCGCCAACCTTGAGCATCAATAACCATGCGCTCACGCAAAGCACTAAGAGCCCAATGCCGAGCAGAAGCGTCTGCCCGGATTGCGCACTGGAGTGGACGAGTCGTGTACGCAAGGCGCGATTCAGACAGCGCATCACTTTGCGATCAGATTGCACAATCAATCGCAAGACTATCTCGTGCCCTTTTCAGAGTTTCCCGTGAAGTCATTCAGAGATTTTCGTTTCGCCTCAGCCTTGGCAGACTGCGCCGCCGACTTAGCGACTCGGCTCTCTTGCGTACCGTCTTCTCCCGCGAGCTCTTTGGCAATTGCAGCCGTTTGCGCTCGCAGCACCTGGCCTAAGTATTGATATGTCGCGATCGCCGCCACGGCAACCAAGGCGACAATGATGATGTACTCGGTCATGCCCTGACCGCGCTGCGCGCGTCGTTTAAACGCCTGACACTTCTTCGACTGAAATACTGCACGCATCACAACCCCACCACAAAACTAAAGGAGTAACGAGTGTGGAGTAAGGGGCTTTACAGCTCAATACGCAAAGTACCGCATGGCTAACTTCATCAAACCTACCAGCCGTAAAAGCGGCTCCAAGTCTTGACATCCCCTTGCGTATCCACAGCCTGATATTCAGGAAACTGTGCGCCCGTCGCACACGCATGATTGGGCAGAATGCGAAGCTGCGTCCCAACTGGGAAACGTTTGATGATGTCTAAGTCAGGGCTGTCCACCCGCGAAATAATGCCGTGCTCTTGATTGGCCCCGGAGATAACGTAGTTAGGAATAACATTTCCGGCTGCCTCGCAGACCTGACCATAGCCGTAATCCGTGACTTGCTTTTGCGTGCCCCGGTCTCGGCTCATGGCCATCCATCCCGCATCAACAATCGCCCATCCTTTCTCTTCTTGATGGCCAATCACCGTTGTGAGCACACTTAAGGCGATGTCATCAAGCTGACAAACGCCGACGTTGCGCATGACAAGGTCAAAAAATACATACACACCCGCCCTCACTTCGGTCACGCCGTCTAGACCGGTCGCAGCCAAGGCTGTCGGCGTCGATCCTACGCTCACGACTGGGCAGGAGAACCCCGCTGCGCGCAGGCGCTCAGCAGCATGCACACACCCGAAGCGCTCTTGCTCCGCCATTTGAACGAGGGCTTGCGGCGTATTGAGGTCATAACTCGATCCTGCGTGGGTCATGACGCCCTGAATAACCATCCCTCCATCGGCAAGAACCTTGGCCACATCTAGCAAACTCGCCGCGTCAGGCTTGATGCCGGAACGATGGTCATCTGTATCGATTTCAATAAACACTTTGAAGACGATGCCGCGCGTTTGCGCAAAGTCGGCAATCGCCCGAGCACTCGCCACACTGTCAGTCAGGATTTTTAAATCACAACCTTTTGTCTGAAGTGCAGCTGCTTGGGGCAACTTATTCGCCGCAATACCGACCGCATACAGAATGTCGCGAATGCCTGAGTCAAAGAACTGCTCCGCCTCTTTAAGCGTTGAAACTGTGATTCCTTTGGCGCCTGCCTGTACCTGTGCGTGAGTGACCTCCACACACTTCGAGGTCTTGACATGCGGACGAAACGCGACGCCAAGACGATTGGTTTGTGCCTGCATACGATTAATATTTTGTGTCATACGGGCGACATCGATCAATGCGACAGGAGTGATCAGGTCAGACAGTTTCATTGTGTATCCAAGGTAAGTTAAGGCGACGAATAGTGCTATTTTATCGTTAAGGCTTTATGATGGGGCTTCAGTGCTGAACGCTCAAGATGTTAACCAACAAGGCTCTGTTTGTTATTTTTCACCTTCTGTTTTCGACAATATGCTTGAAAAAATCGGTCCGCCAATCTTTACGTTGATTTTCAAGTTAATTGGCGCGCTTCCATTGCGAGCACTGCAAAGGCTTGGTCAATTTTTTGGCTGGCTAGCTTGGTGCTTACCCGGAAGCTACAAGGAGTCTGCTAAGAAAAACCTTCAGCAGGCTTTTCCAGGATCAGATCCCCGCCTGCTGCGTGCGGCAATGATTAGTGTCGGTCAATTAATGTTTGAGATGACCTTTTGGTGGACCAGACAAGATGAGTCGGCCATGGACGCAACATTGCAGTGCGACGACTGGCAGCAGTTCGATGACGCCGCGACCCTAAAGAAAGGGGTCATTTTGCTGTCTCCCCATTTAGGGTGTTTTGAACTGCTAGGCCCCATCTTTGCTGCGCGTTACTCGGGGGCCATACTATTTCGACCACCAAGAATGATTTGGCTATCGGACTGGATTATCAAAATGCGCTCACGCCGACAACTTACAATGGCGCCAGCGAATCAAAGTGGTGTGCGCACACTTGTCAAGACCCTTCTGCGTGGTCGACTCATCGGTATCTTACCCGACCAAGTCCCCCCAGATGGCGAGGGTGTCTGGGCACCTTTTTTTGGTAGACCAGCTTACACGATGACTTTAGTGCAGCGCCTGCAGCAACTCTCCGGTGCAACGATATTTGTCGTGGCCGCTGAAAGAAAAGCGGTTGGGAAAGGCTATACCTTGCATTACAAGCGTCTTGAAGTGCCACTGCCCAATGAACCCGAAGCCGCTGCGGCCATCATCAATCAGGAAATGGAAGCGATGATTCGCAAAATGCCAGAGCAATATCTCTGGGGATATAACCGTTACCGCCAGCCTAAAATCAAAGCAGCGAAGGCTAACGGCAACAACTAAGCGCGTCGTGCATGTGTCGACAGCACTTCAAGTGCTGTTTTGCCAGAACCCGACTTGACAGAGGTTTTTACGACAGCCGTCATGCGCCCTTGGTGAACGATCACGGACTGAGCCCGGACCGTCTCACCTTCACCAGGACTGATATAGGTTGCAGTCACGCCCGACAACAACCATTCATCCCCTAACGCAGCGGTTGCACACACCATCCCAATCGCTAAGATGATTCCACCTTGCACATGTCCCACGCGATTCCCAATGTGCGGGCCGTTCTCAACATTACAAATCGCGCCATCACTCGTAGGCTGCGTATCAAGCGTCAAAAAGTGCGCGAGAAAATTTTGGCCGCCCTGTTCAGAATCTATTACCGACTGTCGAACGCGCTCAAGTATCCAGCTTTCTGTTTCGTTCAGGCTTTGCAAGTCCAACGGAAGATTGTCCGGAGGCTTCTGAGATACCCACGGCACGGGAGGTAAGATCGTCCCTTGCGGCATCGGCATAATCATGAAGGCGGCAGTGCCGATCGCAACGAGTGCATCGCCACTGGTCAAACGCGTCTGGCTGATACCTTGGCGACCTTGTACGCCTTGCAGGTGTGCTTGTGAGTGGCTTGTCGCAACGAGGTCTCCACAAGGTTCTACCCCCGTAAATTGGAGCGACAACGAAACGGTCGCAGTTCGATGACGATCCCCGATGTTATAGCGCAGACAGGTTGCGAGGCCCATATCGGCAAGAATCGCCTGCACGACTATGTGAATCTGTCCGTTACTGCCGGTACTTTGCGCTTCAGGCTTCACATGAACGATCGAGTGATCTTGATCCGCCGAGTCGTAGGAAAAGTCAAAAAAGTTACCGCAAAAACTGTAGCCAGGCGTCCGGTTTAACGCAATGGCCCGCATCGCTTTCTTTACGATGACATGGTCGTCAATAGAAGGGGGATACATTTTTCAACACCTAAAAAAACGGAATATAGCTAGATCTAGCCCTCAATAAGACGGGCTAAGCGCTGCGCAATGATAGCTTCTGCTTCATCCACAATACGCTGTACTAAGTGCGCGCAAGTCGGAATATCGTGGATCAAGCCTTGCACCATGCCAACCGTCCAGATGCCGCCTTCCGTGTCGCCTTCCTCGTAAACGGCACGACCTTTCGCGCCGGCGACTTTAGGACCGATCTCATCGATCGTTGCCCCGCGCTTTTCCATATCTAAGATGCTTTGGGCCAAATTCGTGCGCGCTACACGACTGCTATTACGTAAGCTGCGGAGTATCAACGCAGTGTCCGTCTCAGCATTTTTCACAATCGCCTCTTTGATATTTATATGCGCGGGGGACTCCTGCGTGCACATAAAACGAGTGCCCATATTGATTCCTTCAGCTCCCAGCGCAAGTGCAGCGACCAAACCTTTTCCATCTCCGAACCCTCCAGATGCAATCACTGGGATCGAGAGCTTCGCCACCGCAGAGGGAATCAAGATTAAGCCTGGAATGTCTTCTTCACCGGTGTGCCCCGCGCACTCAAAGCCATCGATACTCACCATATCCACACCGATGTTCTGCGCCTTAAGCGCATGTCTGGCGGTCGTGCATTTATGGATGACCGTGATCCCGGCCGCCTTCAAAGCGGGCATGTGCGCGGATGGATTATTGCCTGCCGTTTCAACAATGCGCACACCAGTCGAAATAATGGCGTCTCGGTAGGCTTCGTATGGAACGGGCTTGAGCGTGGGCAGGAATGTGAGGTTGACCGCGAACGGTTTGTCCGTCAGGGTGCGCACACGCGCAATCTCATCAATCAGTGCTTCGGGCGTGGGTTGCGTGAGCGCCGTCAAGGTACCAAGTGCGCCCGCGTTTGATACCGCAGCCACGAGCTCGGCGCGTCCAATCCACTGCATTCCGCCCTGGATGATTGGGTGGCGAATCCCAAGGGCCCTAGTCAGCGCTGTGTGCATAGTTGTTCTTTCCTGTTTCCGACCGCTTTTGACGCAATCTCCCATCAATCTACATTGCGATGCTGCAACGCACAAGATCGTAAGAGTAAAGTTTCTTATCCTAGCCGACATAGGTTCCACAGACAATAGCGGAGTCGCTGCGTCCGGTATGCGGCTAAACTTGCTTTGATGCGTGCTTCTTTCATTTTCCAGACTCTAGTTTTAAACTGCCGGTCTTGTCTGCGCCGAATCGTCCACTTACCCACACAATCACAATCATCAATATGCTTCCCTATCTGACCTTAAGTAGAAAAATAACTTTAGCGGCATTATTCGCGAGCGTGAACGCGTTGGCGTCGGTCGCAACGGCGCAGACTGCGTCCTCGGCCAAACCCGAGCCAGTTTTCCAAGTAAGCGATGGGTGGCGCTTTGCTGTCACGCCCTACCT
>JBILHV010000146.1:0-5002 GCA_044350305.1 Burkholderiaceae bacterium | reverse complement strand
CAAGTACAATCACGCTAGACTTTTTAAAACAACTCTTATGACCAGCGCCACTGCCTCGTCCCCCAGCCTCGTGCGCCAATATTTGGTGCTTACGAAGCCACGCGTCACGCAATTAGCGGTATTTTGTGCCGTTATTGGCATGTTTTTGGCGACACCGGCGCTGCCTGATTTACAAAAAGTGATCGCTGGCACCATCGGGATTTGGTTGCTTGCGGCGGCAGCTTTTGCGGTGAACTGTCTGATCGAGCAACGCATCGACGCGCGCATGCTACGCACGGCTAGGCGTGCGACCGCCACTGGGACGATCTCACCGATCCAAGTGATTGTGTTCTCGGGTGTACTGGGTGGGCTTGGTATGTTCGTGTTGTATCGCTGGGTGAATTCACTCACGATGTGGCTAACCTTTGCGACCTTCGTAGGTTATGCCGTGATCTACACCATGATCTTGAAGCCGCGCACGCCACAAAATATTGTGATTGGCGGGCTCTCTGGTGCGATGCCACCTGCCTTGGGTTGGGCGGCGGTTGCAGATTCAGTCCCCGCAGAGGCGTGGCTCTTAGTACTGATTATTTTTATCTGGACGCCGCCGCACTTTTGGGCGCTTGCTTTGTATCGAAGCCGTGATTACGCCAACGCAGGCTTGCCTATGCTGCCGGTTACCCATGGGCAGCAATTTACCCGGCTCCATATCCTTCTTTATAGTGTTGCCTTGGTCGCAACGACGGTATTGCCTTACATCGTTGCTATGAGTGGCTGGTTGTATTTGTTGTCTGCGCTTTTGCTCGGCGCGTTGTTTGTTTGGTATGCATGGAAGCTGTACCGCGTTTATAGCGACGAACTTGCAAGAAAACTTTTTCGGTTTTCAATCCTGTATTTGTCGCTTTTATTTGTCGCACTCTTAGTTGACCACTGGTTGATCGTGGTGGGCGGCTAATCGATGCGCTTGACGACTTGGGCCGGCCCCATGCTCGTTAGACGAGCGCTGCTTAGTTTCGGGCTGGCGGCCCTCATCGCTGGCTTATCGGCGTGCGGGGAGGGTTCCTCGGTAAAGTTTAAAGGCAGTGATATTTCCGGAACAAAAATAGGTAGCGGCTGGGCACTCACCGGCATGGACGGTAAAAGCTACACCTCCTCGAACTTTGCCGGAAAAGTTCAACTGGTATTTTTTGGTTTTACGCAGTGCCCCGACATTTGCCCGACGGCGCTTGCTGAGCTTTCCGAGATGATGCGAACGCTGGGGGACCAGGCTAGTCGCGTGCAAGTCTTAATGATTACCGTCGATCCAGAGCGTGATAGCCCCGAAGTATTACGTGCGTATGTTTCCGGGTTTAACACCAGCTTTTTAGGCTTGACTGGTACGCCAGCCCAAATCAAGCAGGTCGCTGCATCCTTCAAAGCCTATTACGCCAAGGCGCCTGCCGCAAAGGGCGGCTACAGCATGGATCACAGCTCGTCGTTTTATTTGCTTGACCCAAAAGGGGATGCGCGGGTGTTGGTTAGCAACACCGCTGGCACCGCTGCGCTTGCGCACGACATCAAGTTACTGCTGAAGTAGATCTTTTGGGCAGACTCGGCGCGCGCCTTAGCGCTGTGCCAACCATTCCGCTAATGCCGTTTGAGCCTTTTCGGGCATCTCGGTCACGCGCATTTGAGCGCGGCGCTGGATAATCATGAGTGCATAAGGAGTCGCCAAGCTAGAGGCCTGTGCACACAGGCGCAGTTCTTCACCGATGGAAGGGCTACGCTGGCGCCAAAAATTGATGGCGGCCTCTAATTCGGGGAGGGTGATGGTGTCTTGCATACCGTATTGTCCCAGAATATCTTGCTCCGTTTGGCTGCTAAGACCAATTTGACCGACATTTTTCTTTACCGGCGCGCCCTGTTGCTGTGGGGGCGGATACGAGTAATATCTAGGGGTTATCCCCTTTCAGGTTTGGGCATGTCATGACTGGATCCTCTTCCAACCCTTTTGTGTTGCCCGGACTCGGTCAAACAGGCGACATGGCCAACAATCCACTTTTTGCCAGCATGGAAATGATGCGCAAGGCTTTCGCAGGCTTGGCCGGTCCGGCAGGTATGGGAGCAGGGGTCGGTTTGGCGCCATCCATGAATCCTGAAGAGCTCGAGCGCAAGATCGCTGAGCTGAAATCAGTGGAAAACTGGTTGAAGCTGAATTTGTCGATGCTGAGCAGCACGATTCAGGGAATGGAAGTGCAGCTTGCAACGATTGCGACCCTGAAGTCTTTTGTTGCAGCAGCCACGCCAAGGGCACAGGGGCCGGCGGCCGCTGCACCAAGTGAGGTGCCTGCTGCGGCCCAAGCCTGGTGGAACATGCTGACCCAACAGTTTAGTCAGGTGGCGGCGGCGAGTGCCGCAAGCATGGGCGGCACAAATGCGGCAGGCGCCACAGCAAAAAAAACGACAACAGAAAAAAAAGCAACGAAGCGGACTGCTCGAAAATCATCAAATTAACTTTTTCTAGATCCCACTATGCTTAACATCGTGATTCTTGCTGCAGGACAGGGCAAGCGCATGCAGTCTAATTTACCCAAAGTGCTGCACCCCATTGCTGGTCGACCGATGTTGACGCATGTTTTAGATAGCGCGCGTGCCTTGGGGGCACAGCGTATCGCCATCGTTGTTGGGCATGGTGCAGAGCAGGTCAAGCAGGCCTACGCTACACAAGAAGACTTGCAGTTCGCGCTACAGCAACCGCAGCTAGGAACCGGGCATGCGGTTTTGCAAGCGGTGCCCTTGTTGAAAGAGTCTCATGCAGACGACGTGACGATTATTTTGTATGGTGACGTGCCGCTTGTTCAGCCCGATACGTTGCGAGCGCTGCTCAACGCGCGCGCGAACGGCGTGGCGATTCTTACTGAGATTTTGTCAGACGCGACGGGTTACGGTCGCATCGTCCGCGACGTCAAAGGAAATGTTTGTGCGATTGTCGAGCACAAAGACGCGACACCTGAGCAGCGGGCGATCCAAGAGGTCAACACAGGAATCATGGCCGTACCGACACGGCAATTGAAGTCCTGGCTTGCAAAGCTCACGAATAATAATGCGCAGGGTGAATACTATCTCACCGATATTGTTGGGTTGGCCGTTGCAGAGGGGGTTTCTGTCAACGTGGCGCATCCAGTCGCTGGTTTTGAAACGCTCGGTGTGAATAGCCGCTTGCAGCAAGCGGAGCTCGAGCGTCTGTGGCAGCGTGAGCTTGCCCGCAGGCAGTTAGAGGCTGGCGTCACGATCGTTGATCCGGCGCGCTTTGATTTACGTGGTGAGTTGTTGTGCGGCCAAGATGTTTTTATTGATGTGGGTTGTGTGTTTGAAGGGCGCGTTGTCCTTGCCGATGGCGTGCGGATCGGCGCGCACTGCGTTCTGCGCAATGTCACGCTAGGGGCCGCTACGCGCATCGAGTCCTTTAGTCATCTGGAGCAGGCTGAGGTGGGTGCGGATGCGCACATTGGCCCCTATGCACGCTTGCGTCCTGGCGCCAAGTTGGCGGATGCGACGCACGTGGGTAATTTTGTCGAGATTAAAAATACCAATCTTGGCAAAGGTAGTAAGGCAAATCATCTTGCGTACGTGGGTGACGCCGACGTAGGTGAGCGCGTCAATATTGGTGCGGGCACCATTACTTGCAATTACGATGGCGTGAACAAGCACCGCACGACGATTGAAGACGATGCTTTTATTGGTTCAGATACGCAACTCGTTGCACCGGTGCGTGTAGGCAAGGGGGCCACGCTCGGTGCGGGCACGACCCTCACACGCGATGCGCCCGCCGGACAGCTAACGGTATCCCGAGCAAAACAAGTGACGATCGAAGGCTGGAAGCGGCCGGTTAAAAAAGCGTAAGGATGACTGAAGCACAAGCGCCCCGCGCAGCAGATGCGCACGAAGGACTACCGACAGCGCGACGTAGAAAAGCAGCACTGGCTCTTGCGGCGGGATTGACGCTTGCAGTGTTGGATTCCACGATGACGAACGTTGCGCTTCCGTCGATTGCACAAGACCTGAAAGTCTCTGATTCTGCCGTGGTGTGGGTGGTTAACGCCTATACCCTGACTGTGGCGATGACCTTGCTGCCCATGTCGGCGATTGGGGAGCGTATCGGGTTTAAGCGATTGTTTTATTACGGGCTGTGGACCTTTATTCTGGCGTCGTTGTGCAGCGCGTTGGCGCCATCGATGCCCGTGTTGTTGGGCGCACGTATTTTTCAAGGGCTTGGTGGCTCAGCCATCATGTGTCTGTTTGGCGCGTTGGTCCGAAACATTTATCCCCCGCATTTAATCGGGCGCGGCATTGGTCTAAACGCGATGACGGTTGCGGTGTCCTCGGTGATCGGCCCCTCAATCGGCGCATTCATACTGTCGTTCACGACCTGGGAGTGGATCTTTCTATTTAATTTGCCGGTGGGCATCCTCACGATGCTTGGGGTGCGTTACCTGCCTGATGTGCCACGCATCTCGGCGTCATACGATTGGTTTGCGGCTGCGCTGAGCATGACAACGATTGCGTTGTTAATCCTAGGAATCGACGCGTTATCGACAAACTTTTTGCTTGCAGTGATGCTATTGAGCGCCTCCTTTGCAATTGGTTGGGCCTTGGTGCGACGCTCTTTGCAGCAGACCGCGCCGCTTGTGCCGGTTGATCTCTTTAGAATTCCTGCGATGCGGTTTGCGTTAGCGGCATCGGCCAGTACGTTTTGTGCGCAGATGGCCACGATGGTTTCGCTGCCGTTTTATTTACAAGTGACACTTAATCGCCCTCAAATGGCCGTAGGTGTGCTGATGGCGGGTTGGCCCGTGGGGGCAGCTTTGATCGCTGCGATCGCGGGGCCGCTGTCAGATCGATTTCCTGTGGCCATATTGAGTGGGCTAGGTGCGGCGGCGATGGCGATTGGTTTGGGCTTAGTGGTGGTGATGCCCACAAGCGCGTCAGACGCGTGGCTGTTTACCGCGATGGTCTTGGCAGGAATAGGTTTTGGGTTTTTTCA
>JBILHV010000010.1:0-15581 GCA_044350305.1 Burkholderiaceae bacterium | reverse complement strand
AAAATTTGGGGCTCACCTAGCACCATCGAATCCAGCCCGCTCGCAACCCTAAACGCATGACGCACAGCCTCATCGCGACCGTGCAAATACATGTGGGGCTCGAGCGCTCCTGCTTCAATTTGATTGAACTCTGCCAACCAGCTAGGCAAACGCTCTGCAACATGCGGCTCGGCCGCACAGTAGAGCTCGGTGCGATTACAGGTCGATAGGATCGCGGCTTCTTTGACCGCGCCCCCAAACGCCTGACGCAGGGCAGTGAGCGCTGGGCGCACAAGATCTTCGGGCAGCGATACGCGCTCGCGCACCGAAACCGGAGCCGAGACATGGTTTAAACCCAACGCGAGTACGCTTACCGACATAAATGCTGTGGCTTAGAAATAATTAGGGGCCAGATCGTAATCAATATGTCATTATAGAGCGCAGAGGAGGAGTCCCCATGCGTTTTCACATAAAAATCCTTACAACGGCTCTGCTATTCGTGAGCCAATTTCTCGTCAATGGCGCGAGCTACGCTCAAGATAACTATCCTAACAAGCCCATTCGTATTGTCGTGGCCTACCCTGCGGCCGGCTCGACCGATGTGATTGCCCGTCTCTTTGGACAAGAGCTGAGCGCCAAGCTCGGCCAACCCGTCGTCATCGACAACAAAGCAGGTGCCGGCACACTCATTGGCACAGAGTTTGTCATTCGCGCCGCCCCCGATGGCTACACACTGTTTATGGGCACCCCGGCAACAGTCATTACACCCCTGCTGCACAAAACACCGACCTACGATGCGATCAAGGACTTGCAACCGATCAGCCTCGCCACCACGCAACCAATGGGTGTGTTGGTCTCAAATAAACTAGGCGTCAGCTCTATTTCAGAACTGGTCAAGTACGCACAAGCCCACCCAGGCAAAGTCAATTTTGCGTCATCTGGCAACGGCTCGGCCCAGCACCTCGCCGCAGAAGCGTTGAATGACTCGGCAAAGATCAACATGCTGCACATTCCCTACAAGGGCGCGGGTACCGCCATCAACGACCTAGTCTCAGGCAGAATCGACGTGATGATCACTTCGCTAGTCGGCAATATGATGGACTACGTGTCTGAAGGACGTATCAAGTTGATTGCAACGACGGGCCCCGAGCGCAGCGGTTTCTTACCAAAAACGCCTACTGTGGCCGAAGGCGGCGTACCTAATTTTGGTATCCGTGCGTGGACGGCACTGTTTGCCCCAGCCAACACACCCCCGGCAGTCATCGCCAAGCTTAATCAAGCGATGGAAGCGATCAAGAAGGACGGGGTTGTACAAAAGAAGATCGAAAGCCAAGCCATGGACGTCACGATTGGGTCTCCAGAGGAGGTCCGTAAGATGCTCTCAGCAGAGCGCGATTTCTATGGCGCGATTCTGAAGCGGACCAATGCCAAGTTAGACTGAGCGGGGCCCGGCAAATTGGTGTATCATTTCGCCCTTCAGATGGCCCGGTAGCTCAGTCGGTAGAGCAGAGGATTGAAAATCCTTGTGTCGGTGGTTCGATTCCGCCCCGGGCCACCAAGAATTTAAATAGCCCACATGTTGGGCTATTTTCTTTTGAGGCTTGGCATGGTTAGGCGCCATTAGTCGCGTGTATCCCCAGCATGAACTGTCTTTTAAAAGGACATGCCAATTAGACATCCCTGCGTCAGTCAATATCGTTTAAAACGACATTCATTACTTCTATGTTCTGCCAAGGCATTGCTATAGAATTCAAGAAACAAAGGCGCCAACGAATTCATTTTGAAAAATATTGCCAAAATCCATTTAAGCAACATTTATATTGTCTTTTTTATTGGGCTCTTTACTTCCAATGCGTTGGCCCAGATAAAAGATGATGCTATTAGCCCAGATGTTGTAGCGATTTCAGATCGCTTGGCTGGGAAAATTCAGCTATCGGATTCTGAAAAACAGTGGATCGATGCCAATCATAAAATTAGATTTTGGGTGAGCACTGAGGCGCCACCATATTTTTACAATAAAGAACAGCCCATTGGCTTGGCCATAGATTACGCCAAGATTACATGTACGGCATATAAGCTAAATTGCGAATTCAAAGATCAATTCTCTGGTTCCTTTTCTGAGGCAATCCCTTTTGTAGGCACAGCAAATGGTCCAGATGTGTTCATGACTGGCAGATTTTTACCAGAACGACTGAAGTATGTGCTGTATACAAATCAGTACCTTTTCTCTCCATGGGTAATTATCACTAGGACCGATGGCGCGCGAATTATTTCTCTTGGCGATCTGTCTGGAAAAAAAATTGTAAGTGTTAAAGGATTTGTCGTAAATAGTTTAGTGCGTAAAGAGTTGTCTGATTTTGAGTTTGTCGAAAAAAATACGCAAATAGAAGCCTTACGAGCAATTGCATCGGGCGTGGGCGATGCTTATGTTGGAGACTTAGTCAATGCTACTTTTATGATTGCTCAGTATGGGTTGTCGAATTTAAAAGTGGTGGCCCCTACAAACTTTCCCATTCAGGGTGAGTCTATGATGGTTAGAAAGGATTGGCCTGAGTTCGTCACCTTAACCAACAAAGTGCTCGACAAATTAACTGAGCAAGAAAAGCAAAAGCTTAAAGAAAATTGGTTTTCAGTACGATTTGATTACGGTTATTGGCGTACTTTGGCAATTTACGCGTCCATCTTTGGCGCGATGCTATTGCTAGGACTCATCCTTTTTTGGTTTTGGAATAAAAGTCTGAAAAACGAAAAAGCACGAATACAAGCGCTATTAGACGAACGTGAGCGCATGGTTGGCTCACTTCTAAAGGCCAACAAGACCGCGGCTACTGGCGCATTATCGGCATCAATTGCTCACGAACTTAATCAACCGCTTGGGGCATCCAATCTCAATATCCAATTTCTTAAAATGAAATTGGAAAAAGGGGCTCTTAATCCTGAGTTGGGCAAAGAAATCTTGGATTCACTTGAGCAAGACAATATGAGGGCTGCGACGATTGTTAAATCCCTCAGATCAATCTTTACAGATGGCGAATCCAACACTCAAGCAGTTCAATTGGGCGACTTGATTTCAAGAGTCCTGGATATTGTTAAGCCTGAACTTAAGGGCGAGAATATTCAAATTCAACTTCGAGTGGATGATGATTTGGTGATCATGGTGAACCCATCTGAAATCGAGCAAGTCATATTAAATCTACTGAATAACGCAATTCAGGCGTTGGCTAAGTCAGGAACGCTCAAGCGTCGTATTGCTATAGAGGCTACTAAGGTTGATCAGGTCGTCCTTCTCAGTGTTTCTGACAATGGGCCAGGTGTGCCCATTGAATTCAAATCCCACCTATTTGAGCTCTTAAGTACAACCAAGCAGACTGGCATGGGTCTAGGACTATGGCTTTGTAAGCATATCGTCACTAGATACGGCGGCTCAATCCATCATGAAGATGCCGCAGGGGGCGGCGCAAAGCTTGTGATGGAGCTACCTTCAGTAGTCTAACTTTATAGAGCTTTTAACTCTTAGTGTCGTTTTAGACGACATTAGCAGACACTATGGTGGTTGACTGGAGGGATATGGCATCACAATCTGTGCGCACTGAAAAATTGCCCCCGCAAGATTCTGATTTCATAGATAAATTTGACCAGCACAAGGACGCACAATTTTTTAGACAAGTCGAGACTGGTGACTCAAGCCCTTGAAATCAAAGCGAAAGCGGTCTATCGGAGGATATTTGAAAATCCTTGTGTCGGTGGTTCGATTCCGCCCCGGGCCACCATCTGAAACTGAAAAAAACCCCTGCGTTCGCGCTGGGGTTTTTGCTTTTGGGGGCTTGTAACTGGATGTTTCTAAACGTATCTGGTTGTTGCCAAACTCAATTTCAACGCCTAGCATAGGGGTATGCCAAAAAAACTAGATGGATTGAATTCGCCTGTGGTTACTGAAGTGAACGAAGAGTATTTCCAGTCATTACGCAACAAGCTCAAATATCACTTCGGTTAAATATATGACACAAAAAGTTTTTTGGTCTGATCCATATCTGACCAAACTCTCAACGATAGTAAAGACCGTATCTGGAGCAGACATTACATTGTCGGAAACCATCTTCTTTGCTTTTTCTGGAGGCCAAGAGAGCGACATCGGAACCATCAACGACCAAGCGGTATTAGTCGCGCGAAAGCAGGGTTTGGACATCGTCTACACCCTCGCTGAAAACCATAGTCTGATGGCAGGTCAGTCAGTACTAGTTCAGATTGATTGGGCTAGAAGGTACCAACTGATGCGACTACACTTTGCTGCTGAGCTGGTACTTGAACTTTTCCACAAGAACCTTGGGGATGTCAATAAGGTCGGCGCTCATATTGCCCAAGATAAAGCACGCATCGACTTCGCGTATCCAGTAAGCATCTCGCCATTACTTCCCTTGATTGAGGCTGAAGCTAACGCAATTATTTCTGCAAATATGGAAATTGTCACTGGCTATGATGATGAACCCAAAGAGCGTCGCTACTGGGAAATTTGCGGTTTTTCACGCGTGCCTTGTGGTGGGACACACGTAAAACGAACAGGTGAAATCGGTTCAATTAAACTGAAGCGAAACAACAAAGGTCGAGGTAATCAGAGGGTCGAGATTTTTCTCGCGTGATCAACTACTACATTGACTTACAAGCATCTAAAGCAGGCTGAATGTAGGATTAAACATCCTCAGGCCTCGGTCGATTCCGCCCCGGGCCACCATCTGAAACTGAAAAAACCCCTGCGTTCGCGCTGGGGTTTTTGCTTTTGTGGGCTTGTAACTGGATGTTTCGGACCGAACACCACCCTCGCACTATCTTTGGTTGTTTGTTGACACCATGAGCACTAATATAAGCACTCACTGAGGTGATAAATTATGATTCCATCGCTTTAACCGACTGAGCTAAATAGCCTAAGCCAAAATCTATAGCAAACGATTAGGCTCTATTGTTAAAACTTTTGAATAAAGTTTCTCGCCTTAGGTATTAAAAAGTGAAATGACATTGTTCTAAAAATCACTGATTGGGTAGCTTCTTATAGCACTTTCCCCATACTCAAGCGAGGTTCAACTGAGTAACCAATAGAGTTGTAGAAAGCGGCAGTCGCTTCATTTGTAGCAAGCAGTTGGAGATTGACTTTCATAGCTCCCAAATCAGCAAGTGCTTTTTCGGCGTGTTCAACGAGTGAGCTGCCCAAGCCGCTGCGTCGTTTATTTGGTTCTACTGCGACAGAATACAACCAACCACGATGCCCATCGTAGCCTGCCATAATCGTTCCTACGATATCTGTATTTTCAACTGCGACAAAAAACAAACCATCATTTGTAGCTATCTTTTTTGAAATAGCCAAGTTCGGTTCGTTGTGTGCCGTTTCATAACCAAACACATTTCTCCAGAGTTCAACAACTTGGATTCGGTCGGTGGTGTCTTTATATTGACGGATTGTTGGCATAACTTTCCCTTGATTGAGGGATATATATTAGCTGTTAGAACTTTTTAATAAAATTTAGGGTCTAGAAGGATGCCACCCATTTTTACCCGCTGCGTAAGAATTGCTGTGTCAGGTTTGATTTCGGTGCTGACTTCGTGCTAACGGCTTGAAGTGGTCAACGGGTGTCGTGTAACACGACCGTTCAACATCGTAGCCAACCAAAAAGTCAGGTCGACCTCTACGCAATCAGAAATTAAAATAGCAGTATGAATACACACGCCCTACTCCGCTAATGTCCCGCAACCGAGATTATCTAAAAGATCTCGCACTAGTCACTGCACCTACCTACGAACGTGCTTCGATAGCCCGCCTCCAATACGCACAACCTTCAAGCGTCCAGTTACGGGACGGTGATGTAGTTGTATTTCGTCGTACCGATAGCCCGCTGTGGCAATTCCGTTACCGCATCCGGAACGGTGCGTGGCATAGACAAAGCACAAAGAAGGCATCACTTGAGCTGGCAGTTACAGTTGCCTGTGAAGCCTATGACCTTGCCAGATTTCGCCAGAAACTGGGCTTAGCACAAAATACACGCAGCTTCGCACAAATTGCTGCTGCGATGTTCCCATCAACATCACAGAAATGATTGCTGTAGGCGGCACGACTCTTTTAATTGCCTTATCCATTTTAATTGTTCGCTTTACTTGCACACGCTATCCAAGCGATAAAATAACGATATGGGATAAGTCAGTTTTACTTTTCAGACGGAAACAATGCCTGAGAAAGTAGAAATATCACCGCCGTACTCCAACCAAAGGAAAAGAAACCCGAGGCCGCCATGATGACAGTCACTAACTGCCAATGCACCGGCAGTGGATCATTCACAAAGCCAACCGTTGTGTAAGTACTACCAGCAAATACCATCGCCTGATGCTGATTGGGGATGATGTCAAAAAGCGTCAGTGACAGACCCCATATATAGATCTGCACCAAATGTGAAATCAGCAAAAATAAAATCCCCGCGGAAAATACGCTTTGTGCCAGCACCAATCGATTGCTATTAACAAGCTGTCGCACGCCCGACTTAAACTTTGAGGTGACCACCATAACAAACAAAGCCTGAATAATCAGGCATAGCAATATCGTGGCACAGCCTAAAATCAGGGCGTCGAAATTGAAAACATAGTTCTGTGCTGTCACATTCATATTCATTATTTATTGTTTATAAGCCGACCAAGCATTGATCTCGAAACCTGGTGTGCTCTTCCACTGTTGGAGCGCTTTGGATGTCACAGGAAAAACTAGGGGCGAAGCAAGATCGGCACGACGTCCGCCAATGAGTTTGCTCTGATTCATCCAATAAGCATTGCCCAGAGTCGTGAACTTCAGTGACACCACCTCTTCGTTATCAATCGAGCCCACTACTGGGATTTCGAGCGAGTCAATAGGATTGATCGTAAACACGCCGCTTGATCCGATATTGCCATTTCCAACTGAGTTAGCCACCACGGTATAGGCTTGAGCCGTTTTCGCTGCGGCATACCAAAAAATCATCGTATTAGCAGCATACGGGTGATCGAACAGACCTGCCGCATCCTGCAACCGACCGCCATATTGACCGGACCAGCTCACAGGGGCGGCAATGATGTCCGCGCGACGTAAAGACAACATCCCAGAGGCCTCTGGGAAACGGAAATCATCATTCAATAAGATACCAATCTTGCCAATGGCGGTTTCAAATACTGGTAAGTCATCGCCTGCGCTTAAAAACGTGGCATCCACTTGATCTAAATGCGTTTGACGATAATGACCAAGCACCTTTCCATCGGGCGCGAGCAAGACCGCAGTATGGAAAAAACGCTCTCCATCCTTTTCTATAAAGCTGGCAACGAGATGCGTTTTTAGACGCACGGCAAAATCACTGGCAGCTTGCGTGGATTTTCCAAGTGCTTTTTCAGCGATACGCTCGACGTTGTCTTTTGACACCGGACCGCTAAATGAAACCGCAGGCAAAACCACCAAATTAAATGTGATTGAGCCATTCTGCATATTTTGAATCAATGCAGCACAGCGATTTAAATTTCCTTCGAAATCATTGGTATCCAAACGATACTGAACAGCGGAAGCTATGACCTCGCTGGATTTTTTTGAAGCGGCCGAATCTGTCGGTGCGCGGTAAAACGCGAGTTCCTTGTAGAGCTCGGGACGACGACGCTCAAGTGTCTGCTTTTGCTCGTTATCAAAACGGGCCGGATCGATCATGCCATAAATGATTGAAGGCTTATTCGTCATTGTTTTGGTGTAATCCGTTGCAGACGCATGCGCAATCCGCTCGCCATCCGCCTGCCAAATCGAAGCTGACCCACCGTAGGTCACAGTGACACCGGTTGTTGGATTCGTCTCTGCATTATTCCGATCGGCAGCAATCATCGCCATTCCATTCCAAGCGCTCTGATGCTGAACAGCGGCAATTGTCGAATGTTTGCCAGCAGCCTCCGCCCCCAACTGAGGTAACAAACGATCCGAGGAACAAATATAGGCGATCATGTCACAGCCCTTTAAGGCTGCCACGCGCGCAGGCTCCCAATAGGTATCGTCGTAACAAATAATCATCGTGATACGACCGAGCTCAGTCTCAAAAACGGGGTAGCCGGTATTGCCGGGTACGAACCACAACACATCAGAGGGGTTCAGGCCATTTTTACGATATTTACCGACCAAACCATTGGGGCCCACAAGCGCTCCGGTGTTATAGGTCAAGCCCGTGTCACGATCGATTTCAGCGATTCCGATCGCGATGTAGCAGTTATATTTTTTAGTGACAGTCAAAAGGGAGTCAGTCGTCTTGCCGGGCACTGTGTCCATATAAGGCAAAAACTGTTCGAGATCACGGTAGATGTATCCCGACACGGCGGCTTCGGGCATCACAATCAGTCGTGCGCCATTTTTAGCGGCCTCTTCGGCCATCGCAGTCGCAGCCACAATGTTTTTATCGAGCTCCATGAACTCTGGGTTGAACTCAATCGCGGCGACTTTAAAAGCTTCTTTTAAAACTGGCATATTTTTTCCTAATGAAGGAGATCAGGCAGACATATCTGTGTCTTCTTTGGGCCATGTCGGTGAGGGCCAATTTCGAAGAACACTGGTGACATACAGCACGGCTGTCGTGATCGTCGCACCCGCAGTTGCAATATAAAAATCGGTACTGATCGTGAGACCGTAAAAAACCAGACTGCCAATAATGAGCGCCGTGGCAAACCAATGTGCCTGACTAAACACGGCGGCCCGATGACGTGTCAACGTATCAATCGCCATGCCGCCGACCGTTGCCGTCAACACGCCGCAGAGAATAATCGACACAAACGGCACCTCATGGATGAGTGCTTTTTGGCATCCAATTGAAATCAATAAACCAATCGCCACCCCTTTTAAGACAAGGTATGGGACTTTTGAGGAAATGAATTTGTAAAAAAAGAATGCACCGAATACCGTCGCCAACAAAATCCACGGAAAATAATAGGGTCCGGTAATGGCAATCGGCTCCAGTCCAAGCAACAGATCACGGACAATGCCACCCGCAGCACCACCCAAAATACCCGCGAACAAGGTGCCTGCAACGGGCACGTTTCGACTTCGGGCAGTTGCCGCTCCGTACATCGCCGTTGTCGACATCGCGGTGACATCGACCCATAGCGGCAGCGTCTCAACCATTTTTTTCTCTAAAGAAGAAGTTGCTTTAATTTGGTGCGACTCAAACCCTCACACCAATATTCAAGAAATTTTAACAAATTCGTCATTAATTAGAAGGAAATTGATTACTGCGCGGATACGCTCAATAACCACGCAAGCGGTTATACGCCGCTACCTGTTCCTGACTCATCACCTCGGAGTGGTCGGGTGATAGCGCAGATGCGCTTCTCTAAGCTTCGCTTGGGCTTGCGCTACATTGAGTGTGGCTTCCTTCAGGTTTTGAGCGTTGACCGTTTTGTTTTTAAACAAAAGATCAAGCTTCCTCTCTGCTTCAATCACTTCCAGACCGACTGCCTTTGCTTCGGTCGACATCGAAGCAAATAAATCTTGAATGCGTTTCTTTTGTTCAGCAGTCAGTTTGAGCTTGTCCGCCAGTTCAAGGGCATGCGCAGGTCCTGGATAGCCATTGAGCTCGGCAGGCAATGCTAGGGACATTCCTTTCCCTGCCTTGGTAATCCTCCCCTTTTTACTGGGAGTCAGAAGTAAGGCTACGCGGGTTTAATTTCTAGCAAGATTTTCTAACTCTTTGGCCCTCATTGCAGTAGACATCATCATGCAATCATTTGCGGATAGCCTTGCCATGCTGCCACCATCTGGGTCGTAGTAGAAACTACAGTTAGCCTCTCTATATTTAATCCAAAGCCTTTGAGCCTCCAATAACTGCTTTTTCCTATCTGCAGATAGATTTTTTTGGAGTAATTTGTAGGCATTATTTAATCTTGCATCCTGAGCCTTATATTCAGAGTCAATGCACTCAACCATGTCTTGTGTTGAGACCGACTTATTCATGCATGATGAATACTTTTTACTGAGCCCTGCATCTGCTGAGTATGCTGTTGGCCCAAAGGTTAGAACCAGGCCAACTAAAGTACATTTAAAAATTTTCATGATGAGCCCTCACTCGAGTCGCATTAATTTGCTTCCAGTCAATCTCGCATCTAAACCATAAATTGGGATCTGCTTAGAAGTGACTAACGATTTTAAGGGTCGTCCCATCACCCTCTTTGACCCACGATTACACCAATGTAATTGTCGATGACTAAATTTATTTCCTGATTACACACCATTTTTGATTTCCAATGGATGATGGATTAAACATCCTCAGGCCTCGGTCGATTCCGCCCCGGGCCACCATCTGAAACTGAAAAAAACGCCTGCGTTCGTGCTAGGGTTTCGGCTTTTTTGGGCTTGTAACTGAATGTTGTGATCGCAGTAGCGACGGCACTTGTAGCGTCCAGTTACGGGGCGGTTCAATATGAAAAATTGTCGTTTAAGACGACAGTTTCACCCAGCATCCTCTTGGTGCCGATTTAATATTGACCGCCTGGGGTGCGGTCAAAGACTGGCAATGATAAGGATTGAAATTCTTTGAACGAAGGTCGTTCATTGCAAGCGATGACGCTTTAGTACTACTATCAAAAATTAGAAAATTAAAAAATTAATGAATGGAGTAGACAATGCCTCCAACTGCTCTAAGCGGCATACGTGTATTGGATCTATCACGGATCCTTGCAGGTCCCTCAGCAGCACAACTTCTCGGTGACCTTGGTGCTGATGTTGTTAAAGTTGAAAAGCCTGGCGAAGGCGATGACACTCGCAAGTGGGGTCCCCCGTTCGTTGAAGATGCTAACGGCCAGCCCACGTCTGAAAGCGCTTATTACTTGTGTGCCAACAGAAACAAACGATCAATCGAAATCGATATTGCAAGCGTGGAAGGCCAAAATCTCATCATGCGCCTGCTTGAAAATACCGATATCTTGGTTGAAAACTACAAAGTAGGTGGACTGAGTAGCTATGGTCTGGCCTATGATCAAATCAAAGAACGGTTCCCCCGATTGGTGTATTGCTCAATCACGGGATTTGGACAGACAGGCCCTTACGCCACGCGAGCTGGTTACGACTTCCTGATTCAAGGAATGGGCGGGATCATGAGCTTGACTGGCGAGCCGGAAGGTCAACCTATGAAGGTGGGCGTAGGGATTGCTGACGTCATGACAGGCATGTATGCAACTGTCGGCATCCTAGCGGCCTTGCGACACCGGGACCAAACGGGAAAAGGCCAACAAATTGATATATCGCTGCTCGATACACAAGTGTCATGGCTCATCAATGCGGGCACGAGTTATCTCAATTCCAAAGAGAATCCGGTCAGACTTGGCAACGGACACCCAAACATCGTGCCTTATCAGGTCTTTCCGACTGCCGATGACCCGATTATTATCGCTGCGGGCAATGACAGCCAATTTAGAAAGCTGTGTCATATAACCGATATTGCTGCCGTTGCCGAAGACCCTAAATACGCGACTAATGTTTGCCGAGTGATTAATCGACAAGCCATAGTAGATATCGTTACGGCTGCCCTTCAAAAGAAATCACGCGCTTACTGGCTTGCTGCCTGCGAAAAAGTAGGTGTTCCATGCGGACCCGTCAATAACCTCGAACAAGTTTTTAATGACCCGCATCTTCAACACCGTGGCTCCGAGGTACGGATGCCCCACCCTCTTGCAGGTTCGGGGGAAGTGAGCCTGATCGCCAACCCATTAAAACTCTCCGAAACACCGGTACGATATAGGCATGCACCTCCCATTCGCAACCAGCACGAACAAGAGATTTTGCGTGACTGGCTCGGACAACATTGAACTCATTGGCAAACAATCAAAATGACTATTTTGACCCACGAACAACTCGCCATCCAAGCCCAAGCACGTGAGTTAGCAGAAACAGTTTTTAAACCGACCGCAGCTCAGACCGATGCCACGGAGGCTTACCCTTGGGACAACATTGCCAAGCTCAATGCAGCAGGGTTTATGGGAATGACTGTGCCGCAGGCATACGGCGGTCGCGGCCTTGGCTACCTTGAAACGACGCTTGTTATCGAAGAAATGGCCAAGGCCTGTGCAACCATGGGTCGCATCACGGTTGAGGCCAACATGGGCGCAATCGGTGCCATCATGGCCTATGGCACCGAAGAACAAAAGAAGATTGCCGCTGAGTGCGTATTATCTGGCGATAAACCGGCTATCTGTATCTCTGAACCCAATGCGGGAAGTGCCGCTAGTGAAATGACCACACGCGCCGATAAAAAGGGCGATCGATATATTATCAATGGTCAAAAATACTGGATTACGGGTGGCGGCGTGTCGCGATTGCACCTGATTTTTGCGCGCGTGTTTGAAGATGGTATTGAGCAAGGCATTGGTGGCTTTATCGTTGTACGTGATGGCAACGAACCCAAAGAGCTCGTGATCGCTAAACGCACACCCGCAATGGGTGTGCGTGGCATCCCTGAAACCTACGTAGACTTTATCAACCTTGAAGTACATGAGTCGATGGCGTTAAAGCCGCTCGGCGATTTACGCAAAGGCTTTGCTGCGCTCATGAACGCATACAACGCGCAGCGAGTGGGTGCGGGGACGGTGGCGCTCGGTATCGCTGTTGGTGCTTTTGAAGAAGCTGTTCAATACAGTAAAGAGCGCAAACAATTCGGCCGATCGATTGCTGAGTTTCAAGGATTACAGTGGATGATCGCAGATATGTCTATTGCTCTTGATGCCGCGCGGCTCATGCTTCATCGCGCAGCCAATGTGCCAGTGGGTAGCTTCCCAGATTTAAAATTAGCCGCCCAAGCCAAGATCATTGCCGCGGAGACCGCCATTAAAGTCACCAATGATTCACTGCAACTCTTTGGATCTAGTGGTTACTCACGTGAATTTGCTGCTGAACGCCACGTGCGAGATGCTCGAATGTTTACGATTGCTGGGGGTACGGCTCAGATACTGCGGACACAAGTCGCAAGTGCAGTCCTAGGTGCAAAACTTCCACAAACGCGTGATGGATATATTAAACACCCCATCGGGAAATAAGCATCGCTCCGACGATGCAACGCGAGATATGCATGAGCGGAAAAGTCCAAACCAAAATGCAAGATAAAATCGGCTGAGTCCAACTCGCTCTTTAGCAGTGGAAGTTACCAGTACTGTGTTGTGTGGCCTAAAAACTGAGGGCTTTACATTGAGGGCGTCATGAATACATCCATCCTTGTTTTAGGGGCAGGCATGGTTGGCACCTGCACCGCCTTGCATCTACAGCAGCGCGGTTTCGATGTCACGTTGGTAGATCGACAGTCACCCGGTCAAGAAACCTCCATGGGTAACGCCGGCCTCATCCAACGCGAAGCCGTCGAACCCTATGCCTTCCCCCGTGAGCTTGGTTTTTTGTGGGACGTGGCAAGGGGAAACGGTGCTCAGGTGAATTGGCACGCGCGGGGCCTATGGAAAATGGCAGGGTCACTGCTAAGCTATCTTCAGCATTCTCATCCCATTCGTCACGAACTAGCCACGCAGGCTTACAGCCGCCTCATAGCCCTATCCACCGTCGAACACGAGCCGCTCATACTCGCTGCGCGCGCGCAGGACTTGGTGGCACGAGAAGGTTTTCGTTTTGTGTTTCGTACGACACAAGCTTTTGACAAGGCGGTGCAGCGAGCCGAGGACTTACATGCACGCTTTGGTGTGCGCGCCCGCAATGAAAACACTGACCAGTTGGCCCAAGCCGAGCCGGCGCTGCGCAAACGTATGGCCGGTGCGGTGCATTGGCTTGACTCATGGTCTGTGAACGATCCTGGCGCTTTGGTGGCGCGTTATGCACAGCTCTTTATGGCGCGAAATGGGCGCGTGATGATAGGTGACGCCTCGAGCTTACGAGCACAGGGTAAGGGCTGGTTAGTGCACACGACCGATGGTCCGGTGCAAGCTCAGCAAGCGGTGCTGGCACTGGGCCCCTGGGCGGATGGTTTGATTCGGACCTTGGACTACCGCTTTCCGCTATTCATCAAACGCGGCTATCACCAGCATTACACAGCGCCGGCACGGGTACGGCTGCCCTTGCTAGATGCCGAACGCGGCTACGCTTTGGCGCCCATGCAACGTGGCCTGCGTCTGACCACAGGCGCAGAGCTTGCGTGCATCGACGCGTCCCCCACCCCAGTACAATTGACAAAGGCAGAGGCGATGGCGCGCGAATTGATCGACCTCGGCCAGCCCTTGGCTGAGCCGCCGTGGCTAGGCGCACGTCCTTGCACTGCTGACATGCTGCCAGTAATGGGTCCGGCGCCTCGCCATCCTGGGCTGTGGTTCAACTTTGGCCACGCACACCAAGGCTTCACATTAGGACCCGTGGCGGGTCGTTTGCTCGCCGAGATGCTGAACGGCGAACCGCCTTGCGTGGATCCAAGTCCTTACGCGCCACAACGGTTTAAATATTAACGCAGCTCTCATCACGATTTATAAACACGAATTGTGCGCAACATTTTTATTGGGCGGCACAGCCGCTTGAAATCTATCGTCGAAGCGGTGCGACAGGATAATTTAAAATCCTTGTGTCGTTGGTTCGAGTTCGCCCCGGGCTACCAAACTCAATAATGCCCTGCTTTGTGCAGGGCATTATCTTTTGGTCTGGGCTCGGGGAGAGGGTATTGCAGTAGGGATTAATTGCACTAGCTCATTTCCATACCCAAACAATTTAATTAGGTTGGTATGGCAAGGATGAGTGGTGCAAAACAATCCGCAAAGCACCTTTATCGTCTTTTATGTAGCCCCAAGTTTTATCTACAGTGGTAGTTTTATTTGCACTATCGGTAACGATGACATTACCTAGCGTCATAGCAGCATTACCAGTGATCACAATACCCGCATTTTTAATTTCACATTTCTTCCAGTTCTTTAGTGCAAATCCACTATCAGTTGGATACCTAGAGTCGCCACCCACAAAATATGATAAGGCGCCGTCCCGAGTAAGGCGAAAAGTGTCCTTTCCACTAGTTAAGGTAGGATTAAATAAAACAGGCCCAAGTTGATAGGCGTATGCAGCATCAATGACTTTCTCAGCCAAGGCCTTTGCAGCTGCCTGACTTTTCGTACCCTCCTCGCTAATATTTACAAGTGCAGTACACCATGCCTTTTGCGCAGCTAAAACTTCAGCCTCTGAGATCGCACGGTTGAGAAAAGAACTCTGGGCGACTGCCACTGCTGGCAAGAAGGCGCCCACTATAGAAATGGATAAACAGAATTTTCTAGTAAATGACATTTTTAATTTTTCCTAATGATTGGTTATAGCGAAAATATAAGATATTTATATTTTCCTTGGCACGTTTCAAAATTACTAGCTTTGTAACTTTGATCATTAAACTATTGAGAAATCATTAAACTATTAAGCACTTAGTTTCTTTATTAGTAGTTACCCTTATAACTAACGACAGATGCCATAGCCCACCGGAAGTCTTGAAAGAAATAATCCTCTTGCAAATGCTGAAATAAAACAGTTAGTAGACAAATCTGCACAAAAGTACTTTGCTTCGTTACAGTAGCCTTGCGCGACTGAGAGGCAGCTCAACACCCGCACTTACTCAATTAAATAG
>JBILHV010000145.1:0-5014 GCA_044350305.1 Burkholderiaceae bacterium | reverse complement strand
ACTGATGCATCAACAATGCCATTTGCGCAGTCAGGATGCGGGCGCGTAAATTTGCTCTTAACAGTGTGCCTTGCTCAGGACTCATCAACAGAGCATTCTTGTCCGAGACACGTTGCACGCTGATCACATCTGACAATTCACGTACCAAAAAAGCCGCGGAATGCTTGAGAGAAACTCGGATCTGTTGCCACGCAGACTCCCACCACGCTTGTCCGGGATTCATAGACTCCGCTGGACTAGGTTTGACCGGGGCGGAGACGAGAGCGGACTGCGACGCTCCGTTCCGATCTCTGGCGGACATCAGGCCTGGCACCGTGACATCGGGAACAAGCAAGGGCGCACGACCCAAAAGGGTTGTCAATTGCTCGAGCTTGGCCGAAACACCTGGGATATCGACAGTTGTCACCGCACGCAATCGATCTAGGTCCGCACTGATCGCACGTTGCAATGAAGTAAAGCGTGGACGATCCGCACGTACCAACATCGACAACCCGTGTTCAAGTGCCAAAATTGCATTGTTGACGTTTCCGGAGACGCGTAATTGCTGCCCCGCTACGGTCAATAGCCGATCGACATCATTGGCGAGCATGGAGTCTTCCATGCCCCGATTAAAGTTTTGCCAAAGTTGTTCAAGCGCGGCGAACTGACTCTGCGCATCACGCAGCGCGGCTTCCGCCTGTTGGATACGCACTTGTTGCGCGTCGAGCACGACAAGCGCCTGTTTTACGTCGCGACGGGCATCGTCAGCCGTGTTTTTTAACGCTAGGACTTGGGCACCAATTTGCTTAGTCGCCGTCTCAAAACGCCGCTGAGCAAACCACGCACCTGCCGCCGCCACCAAAGCTAGCAATAAGAAAATGATGGCCAAGGTTGATGCGAACGACAACCCGGTCGACTGACGACGGCCGCGAACCGCGGCCGGGGCCGGCTGGTTCATAGCGGCCGAGGCGCCGGACGGCGTTGCGGGAGAAACAATAGGCGAGATGTCAGTCATAGGAATATTGTAGTCGCAAGCCGCATAAAACAGTCATTTACGCAAGGCTATCGCTACTGGTCGCAACCGCGAATCTGATCAAAACACAACACAATGTCGGTATCCTCTGGTTGGCAAAGGTGCGTCCGACAGGAGCCAGGCTCTACCTCGAGCGCTGACTCAAGCGCCTGAACCAAGCGCTCATGGGTCAGCACAAACTGCCCCGAGAGAAACCAATCCACCAGTCCAATCCTTTGAAGCTGCTGCGTGACGGCCGTTATCCCATGCGCGCTAGTGAATAACCAGGCCACCTGCACTGACGCGTCAGCCCACTGCCTGAACTTCGTCACAGTTTCCTCGGACCATTCGGCATAAACCCGCTCATAGGCCTGATGCGTCAATACCTCAACACCTGCTTGATTGAGCTTTTCTGAGAGCCAGTCTCGGCCATCCTGTCCACGAACGATCAAGACTTTGCGCACAGCCGTTTTCAACGCTTGCAACAATGGCCAAAGCGCTTCTGAGTCTCTCGCACTCTCAGCATCCGGATACAGAATGTTGGCGACCGTGGCGCACGCACGCCTGATAGCCTGCGCGGTAGCCGGTCCCATGCAACCCACACGAACACTCGCAGGCCAAATGAACGCTGGTCCGAGCTGAGCGAAGTAAGCATTGACGGCCGCTCTACTGACAAACACCACCAAATCATAGGATGCCGGATCAGGGAGTGCCTGCGCACTGAGCACGGGGCAAGAGTGAATCTCAAGAGCTGGGCACTCGTGAACGGCCCATCCTCGACGGATCAGTGCATGCATCACATCGACGTTACGTCCCGCAGGACGCGTCAATACAGCAAGCTGTGCTGCCCCGGTCATTGGTGAAGCGACCTCAAGGCGAGACCGCCAAGCTATCTAATATGACCCCAGCGCCCTGATCCAGAAGTTCTTGGGCCACACGCTGCCCAATGCGTTCGGCCTGCGCGCTCGGTCCCGTTGCCTGCGCGCGATAAATAGTTTGCCCATCGGGCATCGCCACAAGCGCACGAATGGATACCGTCTGGCCTTGCACCTCAGCGTAGGCGGCTAACGGCACCTGACACGAACCACCCAGCGCACGAGAGACCGCACGTTCAGCCATTGCACAGACAGTCGTCCGAGGACAGGCCAGTGGCGCAAGAAGCTCCAGCAAATCCGAACGCGTGCGCAAGATCTCAATGCCGAGCGCGCCTTGCCCTGCGGCAGGAAGCGAATCAGACACCGACATACGCTCGCGAATGCGATGCCCAAGCTCGAGGCGCTCAAGTCCAGCCGCAGCGAGAATAATTGCCGCGTACTGACCTGAATCGAGCTTACCCAGACGCGTGTCGAGATTGCCACGCAAGGGCTCAATCACAAGCGTTGGGAATCGGGCACGCAACTGTGCTTCGCGACGCAAACTCGATGTGCCGACCACTGAACCAGCTGGCAGCTCTGCGAGCGATGCGTACGCATTGGACACAAACGCATCGCAACAATCGGCGCGCGCCAACACCGTCGATAACTCGAACGGGGCTGCAATATCTACGGGTACATCTTTAAGAGAGTGGACAGCCAGATCGGCTCGCCCATCAAGCAAAGCATTCTCGAGCTCTTTAATAAAAAGCCCTTTGCCGCCAACTTTTGCCAGGCTGCGATCTAAGATCTCGTCGCCGCGTGTGCTGAGCTTGAGCAACTCAACCTGAGTACCTGGATACAGGCCGAGCAAGCGCGCTTGAACGTGCTCCGCTTGCCAGAGTGCAAGTCGACTGGCACGCGTCGCAATAACGAGTTTACGGGCTACCAAGTTCGTGGCTCTTAGCGCAAGTAGTTCAGGCCAATCGTCAAAATGATGCCGATCAACGCCAACAACATTAAGCCTTGCAGAATAGTGCGACTACCTCGAGCGGGTTTGGGCGTGTTCATGTTGCGTCCAATAGGTTGTAACAGTCAAATGAGCTAAACAACATCGCAAACGGCAAGACTACCCCGCTTGCTATGTTGATCGCACACGCGCCATCGCGTTTGCGCTTACTTCAATACTTGTTTAAGAAGCTTACCCATTTCTGATGGATTTTTAGTCGTACGAATTCCGCAGGCTTCCATGATTTCGAGCTTGGCGTCTGCAGTGTCTGCGCCGCCAGAAATCAACGCACCTGCGTGGCCCATGCGCTTGCCTGCCGGAGCGGTGACACCTGCGATGAAGCCGACCATTGGCTTCTTCATGTTGTCCTTCGCCCACAGCGCAGCATTGACCTCATCCGGGCCACCGATCTCGCCAATCATGATCACCGCATCCGTTTCCGGATCGTCGTTAAAGAGCTTAAGCACATCGATATGCTTGAGTCCGTTGATCGGGTCGCCACCGATACCGACAGCGCTCGATTGACCCAGACCAAGCTCGGTGACTTGCGCCACAGCTTCGTATGTCAACGTGCCGGAACGGCTCACGATACCCACACGGCCTTTGCGATGAATGTGACCCGGCATGATGCCAATCTTAATTTCGTCGGGCGTGATCAAGCCGGGGCAATTTGGTCCAAGCAACAAGGTCTTGCTCTTACGCTCGGCCATACGGTGTTTGATTTCAAGCAGATCCCGAACAGGGATGCCTTCGGTAATGCAAATCACGAGATCTAACTCTGCTTCGATACCTTCCCAAATCGCTGCAGCAGCCCCGGCTGGCGGCACATAAATCACCGAAACGTTTGCGCCTGTTTGCGCCTTAGCATCTTTCACCGAGGCAAAAATCGGTATGCCTTCGAAGTTCTCGCCGGCTTTTGTAGGATGCACACCGGCAACAAATGCTGCCTGGCCGTTCGCATACGCACGCGAAGTACGCGTGTGAAACTGACCTGTTTTACCAGTAATACCCTGGGTGATAACTTTTGTATCTTTATTAATTAAGATAGACATGTTGGAATCCGTAACAAATTATTTGGCGGCTGCGACAACGCGAGTGGCGGCATCCGCCATCGTATCTGCGCTGATGATAGGGAGGCCTGACTCGACCAACATTTTCTTGCCCAGCTCTTCATTGGTGCCCTTCATACGTACAACCAAAGGCACACTCAAATTGACCGCCTTGCACGCAGTGATCACACCCTGAGCGATCACATCGCAGCGCATGATGCCACCAAAAATGTTGACCAAAATAGCTTTGGTTCCCTTGTTTGCCAACATGATTTTGAACGCTTCGGTCACACGCTCTGCCGTGGCGCTGCCACCGACATCGAGAAAGTTTGCGGGCTCGCCGCCAAACAGCTTGATGGCGTCCATCGTGGCCATCGCTAAGCCAGCACCATTGACTAAGCAGCCAATGTTGCCATCAAGCTGAATGTAAGCGAGCTCATGTTTGCTTGCCTCGATTTCAGCGGGATCCTCTTCATCTAAGTCGCGATAAGCAACGATCTCTGGATGACGGAATAATGCGTTGCTATCAAAGTTGAATTTTGCATCCAAGGCAATGATGTCGCCCGAGCCCGTCAAAATAAGCGGATTGATCTCTGCCAAGGAAGCATCGGTGTCCCAATAAGCTTTGTAGAGTTTCTGAAACTCAGCCGCAGCCTTGCCGACAGACGCCTCAGGTACGCCAATGCCACGCGCGAGTGTGCTTGCCTCAGCATCTGTCAAGCCAACACCTGGGTTCACAAATACCTTCAAAATCTTTTCTGGATGATGCTCAGCAACTTCTTCGACATCCATGCCGCCTTCGCTGGAGGCCATCACGCAGACCCGTTGTGTGCCCCGATCTGTGACGATACCCACGTAATACTCTTTCTTGATATCTGCACCCTCTTCGATTAGCAAGCGACGCACTTTTTGCCCTTGAGGACTCGTTTGGTGCGTAATCAGCTGCATGCCGAGGATTTCGGAAGAAATTTTGCGGACCTCATCGATCGAGCGAGCGAGTTTGACCCCTCCCCCTTTTCCACGACCACCCGCATGAATCTGGGCTTTGACGACCCACACAGGCCCCCCTAGCTTTTGCGCAGCGCTCACGGCTTCGTCGACGCTAAATACAGGT
>JBILHV010000144.1:0-5034 GCA_044350305.1 Burkholderiaceae bacterium | reverse complement strand
ATGTGTCACTGAACGCGTATGGATTCACGGGACCATGGAAACACCGTAGAGGCTTTGATAGTCTCGTACAAATGAGCATGGGTATCGCGCACGCCGGACAACAGTTATCGGGCTCCGAACGCCCGCTTCCGCTCCCTGTTCAGGCGCTCGATCACGGCACCGGCTATTTACTCGCAACGGCGATCCTGCGCGCGCTCATGATTCGCCTCGAGAGCGGCTCAGGCAGTATCGTCAACGCCTCTTTGGCCCGTACAGGGGCTCTGCTGATGCAAACGCTCGACGCTGATCTCATCCATCAACCAGTGATTCAACCGATCGGGCCTGCGGACTGGTCCGAGAATCTAGAGCACACACAATGGGGCGCAGCGAAGCGCTTGAAGTGGCCGACCACGATCCCTGGCCAGCGCATGGGATGGGAAGTGGGCGCGGGCGCTCTGGGAAGACACCCTGCCACATGGAACGACTAGACCACTACGCCTGAAATCGAAGCCCCTTATACCCGTCGGCCGCGATCTGATCGCAGATCACACGATATTTATCGAGCCCCGCGACGTAGGGCATAAACACGCGAGGCTTACCAGGAATGTTTGCCCCCACATACCAAGAGTTTGCCAAGGGGTACAGGGTAGAGTCACCCACTTCGTTGACGTGCTGTACCCATTTCTCTTCTGCATCGCGATCTGCCTCAATGCGGTTGAGCCCATGACGCTTGACATGCTTGAGCAAATCTGTGATCCAGTCCACGTGCTGCTCGATGGCTGCAATCATGTTGGTCTTCACCGACGGGCTTCCAGGGCCGGTGATGATCATCAGATTTGGAAAACCGGCGGTCATAATGCCCAAATAGGTTTTGGGTCCATCGACCCACTTACTGCGCAGATCGGACTCGCCCTCAACGCGTATATCAATATCTAATATGGCGCCAGTCATCGCATCGAACCCTGTGGCAAAAACAATCGCATCGAGTGCGTACTCTTGCTGGGCCGTCTGAATACCACTGGCCGTAATCTGAACAATCGGATTATTTTTTATATTGACCAAGGTCACATTGTCACGGTTATACGTCTCGTAATAGTCCGTATCAAGCGGCAAACGCTTTGTCCCGATGTAATGATCATTCGGGATTAAATCAGCGGCGACGGCAGGATCCTTCACAATCAAGCGAATCTTGTCGCGTACAAATTCACAAACCGTTTCGTTGGCTTCTTTGTTGGTGAGCAAATCCTTGTATGCATACAGAAAGCTGATATTGCCGCCTGTACCCCATTTTTTTTCAAAACTTGCGAGTCGTGCCTCAGACGTATCCTCAAGCGCACCCTTTGTCGGTGGCGGAAATCCTGCGATTCCGAAAGGTGTTTTTAACGCCTCTTTCCGCCATGCCGCATATTTTTCTTTATGCGCTTTCACTTCGGCTGGAGTCAAGACGCGATTAATCGCCGGAACCGAGTAGTTCGCAGAGCGCTGAAATACATGCAGGTGCTTGGCCTCTTTGGCAATAATCGGGATCGACTGGATACCCGACGCGCCGGTGCCAATAATCCCCACCCGCTTGCCAGAGAAATCAACCTTCTCGTGCGGCCACTGGCCGGTGTGATACCACTGCCCTTTATACGAATCCAATCCTTTAAAGTCTGGTACGCGCGGCAAAGAAAGATTTCCGGACGCCATGATACAAAACTGGGCTTCGATTGTTTCATTCGTGCTGGTTGTAATGGCCCATGCGTTTGACGCGCGATGAAAAACAGCCGAGGTCACGCGCGTGTTGAATTGAATATCGCGTCGTAAGTCAAAGCGATCGGCAACATGATTCGCGTACTTTAAGATCTCTGGCTGGGTCGCGTAGCGCTCTGGCCATTCCCACTCTTGCTGCAGATCTTCCGAAAAAGAATAGGAATACTCTAGGCTTTCAACATCACAGCGTGCGCCCGGATACCGATTCCAGTACCACGTGCCCCCGACTCCATCCCCTGCTTCGAGTACGCGCACACGTAAACCCAAATTTCGCAAACGGTGCAAGGTATACATACCAGCGAAGCCGGCGCCAATCACGATCACATCGTAACGCGATGCACTTGCGGCTGTATTCGTCATATCCAACTATCTCCTTTATATTTATTATTCTTACTATGTTTATTGCGGCTTAATGCCGGCCGCCTTAATCACGACGCCCCATTTATCAAGCTCTGACGCGAGATGCGTCGATAGGTCTTTGGGCGTTCCACCAAGCGGGGTCGCTCCGATATCCGCCAGTTTCTTTTGGAACGCAGGATCTTTCAAAATCTTATTAACCTCCGTGTTCATCCGCGTAATGATCACAGGCGGCGTGCCATGCGGCGCCAACAACGCGAACCAAGTCGATGACATGAGTTTTGGAAAGCCTAGCTCAGCAGTCGTCGGGACCTCAGGCAACGCAGGGGAACGCGTGGGCGACATCACCGCGAGCGCGCTTACCTTACCCGCTTTGACTTGACCCGCAATGCCTGGAATCAACTGGAACATTAACTGAATCTCGTTTGCAATGAGATTAGTCGTTGCAGTGCCCGGTGCGTTGTAAGGGACATGCACCATCTTGGTTCCCGTCTCACGCATAAATAACTCGCCAGCTAAATGCATCGAGCTGCCAATACCGGTCGAACCAAAATTCAATTTACCTGGATTCGCTTCGGCATAGGCGATGAACGCTTTGACATCCTTGGGTGGCAGTGTTGTGTTGAGCACGAGAATATTTGGCACGTCGCAGATCAGCGCAATGGGATCAAAGTCTTTCTGCGGATCATAGGCAATCTTTGCATACAAATTCGCATTGACTGCTAGCGTACCGGCCCAAGAAAACAAAAACCGATAGCCATCTGGCGCAAATTTAGCGGCGGCCGCTGCACCGATATTGCCATTGGCACCCGGGCGATTATCAATCACGATGTTGGTTTTTAAATTAATCGCGAGTTGCTCGGCCAGCATACGGGCAATGGTGTCGCCCGTTCCACCCCCTCCAGGCGAAGGAACGGTCAGCTGGATGGGTTTGCCGGCCGCGGGCCAATCGGCCGTCTGAGCAAATGCCGACGCGGCACATAAGGCCATTGCAAACGATTGAATAACACGCAGAGCTTTAGACATGACTCACTCTCTTATTTAGAAGATTCTTTTGCAGGAAATACGGGCTCACCAAGATTCAACATCAATCGATTCGCCCAAGCGAAGATTGCGACGGAATGAATCAGGTCCAAGATCTCTGGCTCTGTCACCCCAACATCTTTTAGCTTTTGAATACTTTTTGCACTGACCTCGCCAGGCTGTGCGGTCAGCTCAATGGAAAACTCAACAATGGCACGCTCGCGCGGTGTCGTACCTGCACCATGCGGCTCGGTGAAGACCTCAATAATTGCCTCTTGCGTTTTTGCCAACTGCTCAAAACGTTGCGCATGCACAGAGGCACAATAGACACAGCCGTTGAGGCGCGAAACCACCGTCGCGCCGAGTTCGCGTTCAGCGCGCGGCATTCCACCAGGCGCGTACATAATCGCGTTGAAGGCAACAGAGCGTTGCTTCAAAATTTCTGGCTGATGGACTAAAAATAAATAGTAATCCGATACCTTTGCTTTCGGATGACTTTCTTCGAGCACCGCCATTTGCTCGGGCGTTGCCGAATCTAACGAGACCACATCAAGCCAGGCCTTCCAGCCAAGCGTGTCGTTGGTAAAGCCTTTGATGTCGATCGGCGTGCTCATGCTGATTTCTCCAAAGACTTCATGGCTTTAAGTCCGGCAACGAGCCGTACTTGATAAGACACAAAGGCGATCAACTGCGCGAGGGTCACCACCTCTGGGGTTGAGAGACCCGCCTGTGGCAAGGCTAATAAGGCCTGCCGATCTGCCGTCACGGGATCAGTAATAAGCGTGTGTGTGAACTTGAGGATGGTATGCAAGCGCGGGCTTTGAATATTCTCGAGCGCACCCGCCGCCACAAAATCCATCATTTCAGCATCGGCACCTTGAGCAATCAAGCGCTCGGTATATTCCCGAACGAGCTCAGGCGCAGGCGTCAGCACACACGCGAAGAACGCCACATAGAGTCGTTCTGTCAGCGTCAACCCTTCAAGGGCAGGATCAAACAGACCGTTCTCACTGCCCTGCGTCGCTGCGACCACCTTATCTCGTTGGTGGCGCACTTGATAGGTCTGATCGCCGGCAGTCAGGCCAACCAGACGATCGACGGTATCTGTTTGCTTAGCATCGAGCATGTCTATTTCCTTAAGTTCATTCATTCAGTTAAGTTAATTTTATTTCGCACAGCAGGCGTCCACTCGTCACCCAGTAATTCGGGTTCATCGTAGCGTTGCATACGCGCGTAGTGTTCGTCAATATCTTCGCGATAGAAGTGAGCAGCAATCCCTTGAGCGAGGCGTTTCGCGCCCTCACTAATGGCAGGGATATCACCAGAAACTGTCCCGTGCGTCAGAGCCGCGGGGTAACAAAAACAATGAATCCTATCCAGACCAGGGCACTGCCCAGGGCCCTTCTCTTTAAACTCGAACGCGGGTCCTAAATCAGGTGAATCAATCATTTCTTGGCCGCCCGGCTCAGCGCTCGTGCGCAAGCGATCCCCCCAGGCCAATACATTTGGTGCGATCGCGGCGTATTCAGGACGCTTCCACCAATCGATCATGAATCCGGTTGAGAAAATCACAAAATCTAGTTCGAAGATACCCTTTGTTGTGTGGACGACAACACCCTGGTCGCCTGCCTCGACGCTATGTAACGCGCACCCGAAGTTAAACCGTGCGTTCTCAAACTTAGATACCCGTTGCGTGCTGCCACGCGGCGGTGGCACTTGTTGCGTACCCAAATAGTGTCGAATGCGCCACTTCCATTGCTCAGGCAGGCTCATGAAGCCGTGAACCATTCCTGCGCTACCTGCGCCTTTACCTTTATTAATACGAGGCAAATCATCACGACGTATCAACATATCCACACTCAATGCACCCGCCTCAAGTGCGGTCGCGGCACTATCCATTGCGGAGGCACCGGCACCGACCAC
>JBILHV010000009.1:0-15717 GCA_044350305.1 Burkholderiaceae bacterium | reverse complement strand
GCAGTCAAACGCTACATCGCTGCTGCCTGATCTCAACCCACAACTATTTATTCACAGGTGAACTCATGAACGCATTCACACGACGCGAATTTTTGAAAGCCAGCGGTGCTGGTATGTTGGTTGTTAGTTTTTCCATGGGCGCGACGCCCGCTGCCGCAAACTACGGCCTACTTCCCCCTAAAAGTGTAGCGAAGGATGTGCTGGACTCATGGTTATCGATTGGCCGTGACGGTCAGGTCACCGTCTTTGTCGGCAAAGTTGACTTGGGCACTGGCACGAAGACCGCACTCTCACAAATTGCTGCCGAAGAGCTGTCTGTCCCATTCGAAAGAATTTCTATGATCATGGGCGATACCGCCACAACGCCTGATCAGTGGTTAACGGGTGGTGCGATCACGCTGTCTCAAGGAGGCAGTGAACTGCGCATCGCTGCGGCGAACGCGCGCATCGCGTTGCTTGCACGCGCGGCTGAAAAACTGAACGTACCTGTCGCTGACCTCAAAGTGAAAGATGGCATGATCACTGCCGCGTCTAAGCCAGGACAAAGTCTCTCGTATGGCGATGTCATTGGCGAGGGCTTTAAGCTTAAAGTTGACCCGAAGGCGCCTGTTAAGTCGCACAAAGAATACACGCTTGTCGGCAAATCTATCCAGCGCGTGGATATCCCCGACAAGGTATCGGGCGAACATCTTTTTGTGCATGATTTCCGCTTGCCGGGCATGGTCCATGCTCGCGTGATTCGACCTCTTGCGATGGGCGCAAATCTCGTGAGCTTTGACGACACCGATGCAAAAAAACTGAAGGGTTACGTGCAGACAGTTCGTCAGGGCAACTTCTTAGCAGTCGTCTGCAAAGACGAGTGGAGTGCGGTGAAAGCGGCTAAGGCCGTGAAGACAACTTGGTCTGCAGGTCGTGAACTCCCCCCTCAAGCGAAGCTATACGAGCACTGGCGCCAGCTGCCCATTGCAAAAACCGATGTCACACAAAACGTCGGGAACATCGATGCCGCGCTCGCAGCCGGTGCGAAACGTATTAAAGCCACCTATAACTTTGCTGTGCAAACACATGCATCGTCAGGTCCATCCTGCGCTGTGGCAGACTTTCGCGATGGAAAAATGACGCTCTGGTCGGCGTCGCAAGCGACGCATTCGATGCAAGACGAAATCGCAACGTTGACCAAGCTGCCCAAAGATTCCATTCGTCTGGTGTACCTAGACGGCTCGGGTTGCTATGGCCGCAACGGGCATGAAGACGCCACAGCCGACGCGGCACTGATCGCACAGATCATCAAAAAACCTGTCCGCGTTCAGTGGATGCGTCACGATGAAACTGCGTTAGCACCCAAGAGTCCACCACGGTCTATGGACTTCGAGGCGAGCTTTGACGCACAGGGGAATGTGACGGGCTGGCAAAGTGATTTCTATATCGCCTTAAACCATATCGCAGCGTTTAAGCCTTTGGATTTCCCTTTGCTTGCCACGGCTGAAACGGGTAATCCCCGCCCCGGCAACTGGGTCGGCTTCTTGTTCCAAAACTCCGCTGCTCCCTACGCGCTCCCGAACATCAAGGTCACCACAAAACATATTGAGCAGGCGATCTTCCGTGCGTCACACTTGCGTAGCCCAGGTCGTATCGAAAACAGCTTTGCCAACGAATCCTTCATGGATGAGCTCGCCGCCGCTGCAAAAGCCGACCCAGCTGAGTTCCGCCTCAAACACCTTTCAGATCCTCGTGCAGTAGACGTCATTAAGGCGGTGCTGAAGGACTCTGGCTGGCAAGCGCGTCCAAGCCCGAATCCGGCAAGTGCGCAAGGCAACATCGCTAAAGGTCGCGGCATCTCCTATGTTCGCTACAACAACACAATCACCTACGTTGCGACCGTAGCGGATGTGGAAGTGAACCGCAGCACGGGTCAGATTACGGTGACACGCGTTTGTGTCGCGCACGACTGCGGACAAATTATCAATCCGGACGGCGTCATCAACCAGGTCGAAGGCGGTGTGATTCAAACCGTCAGCCGTACGCTCATGGAAGAAGTGAAATGGACGGGCAATACGGTAACGAGTGTTGATTGGACCAGCTACCCGATCTTGCGCTTCCCGGATGTCCCAAAAGTCGTCACCACACTGATTGATCGACCAGGCCAACCCGTGTGGGGCGCGGGCGAACAAGCACCGACGACTGTTCCTGCAGCGATCGCGAACGCAGTCTATGACGCAATCGGTGTGAGACTGCGTACCATTCCGTTTACGCCTGAATCCGTGAAGCTCGCAATCAGTCAAGCACCGAAAGTCGGGTAAGGTTTTCTGTAGTCTCAGGCAAAAAAACAGCCCTCCTTAGAGGGCTGTTTCACATCAAGCTGTGCACTTTAGGCGGCCACGGGAAGCGTCTTTGCCATGGGCGCTAACTTCTCAACACTCGCATACCACGCTGCAAGCTTTGGGTGACCTGCGCGCCAAGGTTCGTTGGCAAACCGAAAATCAAGATAACCGAGTGCACACGCCACAGCAATGTCACCGATCGTCGCTAACTGACCCAGCGAAGAGGCTTCGGCCTCGAGCACGTCAAGCGAGCGAGCCACCTTTCCTTGCTGGAGCTTGATATAGCCGATGCGCCCTTCGTCTTGAGGCAACGCGATTTCTCGGCGTCGCGGCTGGCTTGCATCCAGAATGCCATCACCAATCGCTTGAAGGCGCAACGCCTTCCAACGCGCGGGACCGACGGCAGGAAATAAAGGTGCCGCAGCGCCAAGGCTGTCAATGTATTCACAAATGACAGGGCTATCAAACATTGCCACGCCCTCGTCAGTGACAAGGGTGGGGATCTTTCCCAGCGGGTTTGAGTCCGACAGTACCGGATCCGTTGTTGAAATTGACCATTTTTCGAAGGTCCCCTCAATACCGCGTGCGATCGCACAAGCGATCACTTTACGAACATAGGGACTTGCTCCAGATACCGTGATTTTCATAAACCGATCCGTTAAAAATAAGTGACAAGGAATACGCTTGCATAGTTGTACTATAAATCGCACCTGCACAAGTTAAGGCACAAACGCATCTAAGTCGCTGTTGCTTTGCAGCATTTTATTTGGGCCTCACTGCCCACGAACGTATGGTCTGTAGTAAATTTTCACTATCCGCTGTCGGTGCATTGACGCATCATCGCCAGCAAGTTAACCGAGCACACCATGGCCACCGCTATCAATCTTCATGACTTTCGCGCAATGGCGCAACGTCGCCTACCGAAAATCGCCTTCGATTTTATCGATGGCGGTGCCGACGACGAAACGGGTCTCGTGCGCAATCGAAATGCTTTTCAGGACTATCAGTTGATCCCAAGATATTTAGCTGATATCACCAAAATCAATCAGACGACAAGCCTGTTCGGGCGTGAGTACGCAAGCCCGGTTGGCATCTCCCCAACGGGTATGGCGGGGCTGTTTCGCACGGGCGCAGATGCCATGCTTGCAGCCGCCGCAAAAAAAGCCAATGTGCCGTTTTTGCTGTCGAGCGCAAGTAACTTCAGACTAGAAGATGCCGCCAAAATTGCTCCAGGCAACGTTTGGTTTCAGATGTATGCCACAAGTGATGCACGCATCAATCACGATCTCGTTCATCGCGCAAAAAATGCAGGCCTAGGTGTGCTGGCAATCACGGTGGACGTGCCAGTCAATTCAAATCGGGAACGCAACAAGCGTAACGGCTTTACTAGACCATTCCGAATGACACCCGCCATCATGCTGGATGCAATGACCAAGCCAAGCTGGGTCCTTGAGTACCTCAAAGCTGGTGGTATGCCTTTGATGAGCAATTGGCAACCTTATGCCCCGGAGGGCGCTTCAGCCAACGAGGTCGCTGACTTATACGGGACGTTGACGCCCGCGCCGATGACCAACTGGGATACGGTTGCGCGCATTCGCGAACAGTGGTCAGGACCGCTCATCATCAAGGGATTGCTACACGCCGACGATGCGCTCAAGGCCGCGGAGCTCGGCCTCGATGGGATCGTGGTCTCTAACCACGGTGCTCGACAACTCGATGTGGCGCCTTCGCCGATCACTATGTTTCCGTCGATCAAAGCCGCAGTAGGCGACAAGATGACACTCATGCTCGAAAGCGGTGTGCGTCGTGGCTCGGATATCGTGATTGCAAAGTGTCTCGGGGCGCAATTCTGTTTTTTTGGTCGCCCAACGCTGTACGCTGTCGCCGCGCTAGGTCAAGAAGGTGCGGACCAAGTCTTTGCGATCGTGCGTCGTGAGCTTCAAGCGATACTCACTCAGATCGGCTGTCAAAACTTTGACGATCTAAATGAGCGTTTTCTCTTGCGCGCGGGACAACAACCTTAGATTACGTCCACAACCGCGTTGCCCATTACCCGACCTTGCTCAACGGCCTCGTGGGCCGCAACAATATCATCGAGCTTAAAGCGCGCACCGATCGCGTGCGTAAGCTTGCCTGACTGCAGCAAACCACATAACCCCATGAGAGCGTTTGCACGCTCCGCTGGCGTCAGTTCATACACGAGAAAGAACTGCAAACTTAGGCTTGTTGTGAGACAAAGACGGAAAGGAATGGATGGTGGCTCAACTTTATTCGAGCCAAAACAGGCCACCGTCCCGTGAGCAGCTAACGCACCGTCGCGAACCAAGTCTGTCGTGGTCGAAAAATCCATATCAATGATCGCATCCGCACCTCGACCTTCCGTCAAGGCCTTTACCCGTTCGGCTACGTTCTCTGTTTTGTAATGGATCGTTTCGCTTGCACCACCTGCCCGCGCGTGTTTAGCTTTTGTATCCGAGCTCACCGTACCAATCACACGAGCTCCTCTCAGCGTAGCCATCTGTACCGCATAATGCCCGACTGAGGAGGCTGCTCCAATCACCAATACGGTCTTGCCTGCGATGTCGCCGCAGCGTCGCACGGCCTCATAAGCAGTTAAGCCAGGAATCCCCATGCACGCAGCCCCATCGAAGCTGACATGATCAGGCAGTTTGACAGTCTGTGCCTGGGGTAAGCAAACATATTGCGCCGCAGTACCGAAGGGACGCTGATACTGCGCGTTCCAAGTCCATACACGCTCGCCGATCCGCGAGGCAGATACTCCGGCACCGACTGCGTCGACCACCCCACCCGCATCGCTATGCGGAATTATTTTGGGATCATTGATGGGCCGATTGCGACGCGATTTCACATCAGACGGATTCACGCCCGACACGTGTATCTTGACGCGAACTTCGCCAGGGCCGGGCTCGGGGGTGGGAATCTCGCCCAACATTAAGACGTCTTTTGCTTCACCATTTTTTTCGTACCATGCTGCTTTCATTTTATGCTCCCGTCTCTTTCACAAGTTGCCACATCATAGTATTGTGTATTGCCTCTGACTAGAGAAATGATCATATGAAATCAATTGTCGCGTTGCTACCCAAGCTCTTGTGCTTTCTAAGTTTTTTTATCCTCCCTCATGCCTGGGCGGCCTACCCTGAAAAACCCGTCACATTGGTCGTGCCCTTCGCTCCGGGTGGGTCCAATGACATCGTTGCGCGCCAGCTCGCCAAACAACTCACTGCGCAATGGGGCCAACCCGTCATCATCGAAAATAAGCCGGGCGCCGGTACGGCAATCGGCGCCGCCTATGTCGCCAAGCAACGCAATGATGGCTACACCCTTCTAGTTGCCTCATCAACTTTTACGATGGCACCTGCAGTGGTCAACAACTTGCCATTTGATCCTGTGAAAGACTTCACACCGATCGCCATGATTGGCGAGGTGCCACTCGCGCTTGCCGCGAAACCCAAGTCACCAGGCAAAGATGCAAAAGAATATTTCGATTACTTAAGAACGACACCGAACTTGAACTACGGGGCGACTGGGGTCGGCAGTATCCAGCATTTCGCAGGCGTCATGCTCAGCCAAGCGCTCGGCAATAACATGAGCGCCGTGCAATACAAGGGCGGAAGTCCTGCCATGACCGACACCATGGGCGGACATATCGAATTTTCAATTGGCAGTATGACGCAGGTACTTCCACAAATCCGAAATGGCACCTTGCGCGGTGTCGCCGTCACAAGCCCCCAGCGCTCCGCCGCAGCGCCTGACATGCCAACGTTTCAAGAAGCGGGCATCAAGGACTATGACATTCAACAATGGTGGGGCTTACTTGGCCCCGCCAATGTTGATCCGGCCATACAGCAGATCATTAATAGCGCAGTGAATAAGGCATTGGCTTCCAAAGACGTCATAGAGTTTCTTGCTGCGGATGGCGGCACGCCAAAGCCGATGACCGTAGCGGACTTCAGAAAATTAGTCCATGCCGGCCTCCTTCGTTGGGCGACGGTCGCAAAACAAACTGGCATCACAGCACAATAACTTTCGCTTTTTGAGACCTCTATGACATTGATCATTGAACCGATCCGGAAAGAATTTAGTGCTGAAGTATCCGGCATCGATCTGAGTCAAGCTACGACAGTAACTATTAAGCAACAGCTTAATGCGGCACTCGCACAATACGCGGTGTTGATATTTCGCAAACAAAAACTGACACCGCCTCAGTTTATGGCTGCGGCCGAAATCTTTGGCGAACTGATGGATCAACAACTAAAAAAATACGTCCTTCCAGACTATCCAATGGTTGGGTGCAACTCAACAGATGACCTGCCCAGGAAGAATGGGAAGCTTCAAGTGCGCGGAGAGAATTACCACACGGACCACTCTAATGACCGTTGCCCGCCAAAAGCGACAACGCTGCATGCGCTACAAATTCCCCCAACAGGTGGCGACACGCAATTCGTTGATGTCAGACAAGCCTATGACGACTTGCCTGTGACGCTGAAAAAAACGATTAAGGATCTTCGTTCACTGCATGTGCATCAAAGCAGTCGCAGCCCGCGCGAGCTCACTAAACTAAGTGCCGAGGATTTCGCGAAAATTCCAACAGCACTACAACCTCTCGTGATTCGCCATCCGGGGAGCGGCCGACCCGCTCTATATCTGAACACAGGCCGTATGGAAGGCATTGATGGCATGCCCGCTGACGAGGGTTACGCCCTGATCGACGATCTATACCAGCACGCAACGCATGCACGCTACGAGTATCGTCATCAGTGGCAGGTGGGTGACCTGGTCATTTGGGATAACCAGGCCGTGATGCATCAGGCAAACGCCGATTATGATCCTGAGCAGAAACGCTTTCTTTACCGCCTGATGATTAAAGGCGTAGAGTTAACGGCCGCTCAGTAACAGCACCTCGGTCTTGGAATAGCACCCAAGAAATCTTCGGACTAGATCGACACGTTCGAGCTTGGTAGGTATGATGATCAAAAAAGACAGCCAAGGTCCTTTGATGAAATCTTTCTTTCACCCCAATCAGCAGTTGCATCACCCGACGACTTATTTTTCAAGGGGGCAGATGCGGGAACCCCAAGAGGTGCCGCAGCGTTCTACACAAATACTTAAGGGTCTGGCGCAGCTAAACCTGCCAGTGACCGAGCCAGTGGATGCGGGCATGGCACCGCTGCTTGCCGTGCATGATCCAAAATATTTGCACTTCCTACAAACCGCGCATCAACGATGGAAGGCGGTCGGACAAGACTGGGGCGACGAAGTCATCCCCAATGTCTTTGTGCGGGAGCCGAATGCGTTGCGTGGGATTCTGGGCGAGGCGGGCCGCTATTTAGCCGATGGCAGCGCACCCGTGGGTGCACATACCTGGACCTCTTCTTACTGGGGCGCTCAGTCCGCGATCGCCGCCACAAACGCAGTGCTTGCTGGTGACCCGAACGCCTATGCACTATGCCGTCCGCCAGGACACCACACCCGCAAGGATGCTGCAGGCGGATTTTGCTACCTCAATAATGCCGCGATTGCGGCGCAGCTATTGCGCAGCAAGTACCAGCGCGTTGTGATCCTGGACACCGATATGCATCATGGCCAGGGCGTTCAAGAGATTTTTTACGGGCGCGAAGATGTGTTTTATATCTCTGTGCACGGGGACCCTACTAACTTCTATCCCGCAACGGCCGGCTTTGATGACGAGCGCGGCATAATGGAGGGTGAAGGTTTCAACCTCAACCTCCCTATGCCACACGGCTCGTCTGAGAAAGTATTTTTCGAAAACGTTGAGCGTGCGCTGGATGCTTTACGCACATTCAAACCCGACGCCCTGGTGTTTTCGCTCGGCTTTGATGTGTTCAAAGATGATCCTCAATCCAAAGTCGCTGTCACCACAGAAGGCTTCGGCAAACTCGGCAAAGAAATTGCCGGGCTGGCACTACCGACCGTGATCGTTCAGGAAGGCGGCTACCACTACGAGACGCTTGCAATCAACACTGCAACATTTTTTCGTGGTTTCCTAACCCGATAGCTCGCTGAGCTAACCGACCCCAGCTCAAGCCATTGGCCAATTGGTGTATATTACGGCGCGTGGATGTCAAGCATTCTATTTTGAAGCGCTTTGCAGCGACCGCCCCTAAGATAGCTCCGATGCTCCGATCAGCCACCTTCTGCCTTCTGTTGCTCCCCGCGCTCGCTCGCGCGATTGATCTTCAGCCCAACGATGTGGTTGCGCCCCCACCCGACAAGACGGTTGCCATGATCTCATACCTTGGCACAGAGAACCGTACGTTCTATAAGAACGGCTCGGCTGTCTCAGCGCCATTACTACGAGACCCTCGGATTGAGTACAACACTACCATTCTTCGTTTAGCTAGAACCTATTCGTTATTCGGCTTGCCTGCACTCTCATTCGTTCAGGTGCCCTACAGCAATCTACAACTTGGTGGGTCGCTCTCAAGCCTGCGTGGCGCGAGCGGGCTCGCCGACGTCTCGCTTGCGACGGCTATATGGCCCTACGCAAACCGAAATACGCGCACCTACCTCGGTTTGATGGGTTTCTTAACGTTCCCGACTGGCAGTTACGCAAACGATCGGGCATTTAACCTAGGAGAAAACCGCTACCGTCTTGATCTACAGTTGGCCTTTCAAACGCCGATCGCAGGCGATTTAGATGGCATGATCGCGGTCGACACGCGCTGGTATGGTGCAAACCGTAGCTGCGCGGCGGTCTGCTCTTCCGCGACAAACGTCACACTCAACCAAAAGCCTATTACAACTTTACAGCTAGGGCCTATCTATAAATTCAACCAAACCTTTACCGCTGGCGCGAGTTATTTTTATGTCAACGGCGGCGGCACCACAACGAACGGCGTCTACCAAGATAATGAAATCAACACGCAACGGTTTCTTCTAAGCCTCCAAGCCTATACCAATGTCGGCAGATTTTCTTTGCAATACGGCCGAGACATGGAAACCGCCAACGGTTTTGCGCAGAGTCGCTTGCTGGCGTTACGCTACATGATCAGTTTTTAAGTCACGCTTTTGCTGAGCAGATTTGCAGCGGTGCTTTACGCCGCGGGATATACCCACTGAGACGTATAGGTGCTCAATAGCAATCCGAGGATCATCGCGCGACAGGCATGTTCTCGCTCATTGATTGCACAATCCTAGAGAAACCGATTACCATTTTGGCATTCCTTCTCCCCGCGAGACCCTCATGTCGACGTTCAAGAAGTATTTCCATCATTGCGCACTAGCTATCGTCGCACTTTTTTCACTGGCCAGTTACGTGCATGCGGCCAGCTTTGACTGTGCGAAGGCGGGTACCGCTATCGAGCGGCAGATATGTAGCGATGGATACTTAAACGGGCTAGACGACGTACTCGGCTCCAACTACAAGAAAATGATGGCCGCTAATATTGGGAGTGGCGCACAAGAAAACTTGAGATCGACACAAAGCCAGTGGCTGACATCGCGCAATCGTTGCCAGGATCGGCAGTGCTTGGTCAACGCCTACAAGGTGCGCATCGAGCAAATTTGCGATTATCCAGTCCTTTCAGGGGCACATCCTAGTTGTGGGACTCCGGAAGACTACAAGCATCTTGATGCAGGTGATTTGATATCAGAGCTTGACGGTAATTGGTATAGCGCGCAATGGAAGTATGGCTACGTGATGAAGAATGGCGTAGGCGTCGCAACGAGCACGAACAGCCCCAACTTTAAGGTGGGCCAACAGATCATCGAGCTCGCCCCTTCATCGCACACCAGCTTCTCTGGGAGACAGGTCTATACCGACGGCAAGTTTTATAATGTCGAGGCGCAATTGATTAATGGCAAGCTTCATTTTCACGGCGAAAAAAATGCCAAATGGGTGATGGAACGGGTGGGGGGAGCATCTCAAGCTGCGCCAGCCCAGCAGCCGTCGACTCCGACTGCTCCAGCGGCACCGTCGACTCCTCGTCCTGCCGCGACGAGCGGGGGTGAGGTCGGCGACAAAATGTTTGTCACGGCACCACGCGCAGCCCCAATTCACACATCCAAAGGCGGTACGCGCTATTGGGCATGCAACGGCATGGTTAGTCCAAAACTAATTGGCATCATCTACCAAGAGTTAGTGCAGTTTTCAAACGACGAAGGTGTGTCTCCTCCAAGTAACGATACCTGCCACTACAAAATCGGTACCTTTAATGCGATGGGAAATTCCATCACGACATATACCGTTGATTTTTATATCAATCGTGCAAATATGGAAACCTGCGTACTACAAGACTACTGCTCTGATTTTCGCAGTATGACATTCAAGCTTAGGAATGACGTTTTGCACCGACAATATATGGTCACGAACGTCAGCCGGAAAGTGACGCGTATGGCTTGCGTGGCCATGTCTGGGCAGGTAGCAGTCTTGCGAGGGGGTTGCTAGACGATTTCTTTAACGCGCACTAACAACTTTTAACAATTTTTACGCGGGCTACGTATTGCTTTAAGCGTGCAGCCCTCGTTAAAATTTGCTTTATGCAAACACGAATCGCTCGCATCGAGGCAATCATTCCGACCTTAGCCACACGCGAAGACCTCGCGTGTCTTGAAGGGCGGATGCGTAGCGCCATTCAAAACGTTGAAAGTACGCTTCACAAAGAGCTCACCAACCAAACATGGCTGATCGTCAAATGGGTGTCGGGCTTGCTGGTCACGCTTTTGCCAAGCCTCATGGCCGCCACGTTCTATATCGCTCGGTACATGCAGTAGCCGTCACGCGCTGAGCGCCCAGCCTTCGACAAGGCTGCAATCAGGACGCTGTTTTAACGATCCCGTTCTGTCGCAAACGTACAAAAGGACGACAAGGAAGACTTAGCTTCCGAGTCAGGGAAGGCATTTAAGGCCTCTCGGGCCATGTCAGCCTCAGCAACCGCGCAGCGCTGGGCGTGCTCGAGTGCACCGGTATCATGGATCGCTTGCGCAACCGCATTAAAATCCGCCTCGCCTTTCTCAATAGCCTTTCTAACAAGCTCTCTCTGAGAGTGAGTACCAACTTCTAAGACACGAATTAAGGGCAAAGTAGGCTTGCCTTCTCGCAGGTCATCACCGACGTTTTTACCTAACACCCCTACATCACCGCTGTAATCAAGCACATCGTCGACTAGCTGGAACGCCGTCCCAATATGTCGGCCGTAAGCGGCAGCCGCTTCGCGTTGGGCTGGGGCCGCACCCGCGAGCACCGCCCCCGCTTCGGCAGCAGCCTCGAATAATTTCGCTGTTTTAAACCGCACGACCTGCAAATAGCGTGCTTCAGAGACGTCCGGGTCATGGACATTCATCAGCTGGAGTACCTCGCCCTCGGCGATCACCGTCGTGGCGCCCGACATAATCTGCATAATCCGCATGTCATCGATGTCGACCATCATCTCAAAAGCCCGGGAATACAGATAATCCCCCACTAAGACACTCGCAGCATTCCCAAACACCGCATTGGCAGTGCTGCGACCCCGTCTCAGGGCCGATTCGTCGACGACATCGTCGTGCAACAGGGTCGCCGTATGGATAAATTCGACCACAGCTGCCATCAAATGCTGGTGGTCTCCCCGGTACCCTAGGGCCTGAGCCACCAGCAAAACCAGGGCCGGACGCATACGCTTGCCGCCCGCTCCAATAATGTAATCACCGATCGTGCGAATCAGCACAACCTCGGAATTGAGGCGAGAACGGATCACGGCATCGACTTCAGCCATGTCTTTAGCCACGAGGGCCAGCAGATTTGAGAGCTTATGCACAGGACTTTCTTTTGACTTTCAAGTGGTTAGACGCTATTATGTCTGGCTCGGCGTTTTGCCGGGATTCCATTTGCACTAAAACAAGAGGTTAACCCATGTACGCGGTCGTAAAAACTGGTGGCAAGCAGTATCGCATTGCTACTGGCGAAAAACTTAAAATAGAACAGATACCGGCAGACATTGGGCAAGAGATTACGCTAGACCAGGTGCTATCCGTAGGCGAAGGTGACCAATTAAAGATTGGCACTCCGCTTGTGGCTGGCGCGGTGGTTAAAGCTACAGTTCTTGCGCAAGGACGCCATGCCAAGGTCACGATCTTCAAGATGCGTCGTCGCAAGCACTATCAGAAGCATCAGGGCCACCGTCAAAACTACACCGAGATTCTCATTGGTGAAATCACGGCTTAATTGCCTATTTCATCGAATCACGGAAAAGCACCAGGAGTAAAAAATGGCACAGAAAAAAGGCGGGGGCTCTACCCGCAACGGTCGCGACTCAGAATCGAAACGTCTAGGCGTTAAAGCTTACGGTGGCGAACTGATCCCGGCCGGTTCAATCATCGTGCGTCAGCGCGGCACGACGTTTCATCCCGGCACCAACGTTGGTATCGGCAAGGATCACACTCTTTATGCGTTAACCGACGGTCACGTTAAGTTTGCAGTCAAAGGCAAACTCAATAAGTCGACTGTTTCGATTATCGCTGCAGAGTAATACGCGGGTCAGTCCAAAAAGCCCTGTCGCGAGCGGCAGGGCTTTTTATTTAACGGTAACAACCTATGAAATTCGTCGACGAAGCCACTATTGAAGTCATTGCTGGAAAAGGCGGCAATGGCTCTCATAGCTTTCGCCGCGAGAAATTCATCCCAAAGGGTGGGCCAGACGGCGGCGATGGTGGCAAAGGCGGTAGCGTATTTGCTGCGGCCGACCGCAACATCAACACCTTGATTGATTTCCGCTACGCACGCAAACATGTCGGTCGTAACGGCGAACACGGTCGCGGAGCGGATCAATATGGCGCAGCGGCCGATGACATCACGCTGCGCGTACCTGTCGGGACCATCATTTTTGACGCAGAGACGGGTGAAGAGCTCTTTGACATGACGCGTCATGGCCAAAAGGTCGTGCTGGCCGCAGGCGGAGACGGCGGGCTCGGCAACGTACACTTTAAGTCCAGCGTGAATCGTGCCCCTAAGCAGTGGACGCCAGGCAAAGAAGGCGAACACCGACGCTTACGCATGGAGCTAAAAGTTCTTGCGGACGTCGGCTTGCTTGGCATGCCCAACGCAGGCAAATCAACCCTCATCAGCCGCATCTCAAACGCAAAGCCCAAGATCGCTGACTATCCGTTCACCACGCTTCACCCAAACCTCGGCGTCGTCCGGACTTCCGAGTCGCGCAGCTTTGTGGTCGCCGATATTCCTGGTTTGATCGAAGGCGCTTCAGAGGGTGCAGGACTGGGTCATCTATTTTTACGGCATTTATCGCGCACTCGTATTTTGTTGCACGTTGTCGATGTCTCTTCTCACGATCCCGATGAGGACGCGGTCTCGCGTGCGGTCGGCGAAGCCCGCGCCATTGTGGAAGAGCTGCGTCTGTATGACGAAACGCTTCACAGCAAACCGCGCTGGCTCGTACTGAACAAGCTAGATATGGTGCCCAACCCAGAAGAAGTGAAAAAACGCTTCTGTAAAGAATACAAATGGAAAGGGCCCGTGTATGCGATCTCCGCTTTGTCGGGTGATGGCACGCAGCAACTGATCTGGGATTTGCAAGACGCGATCGATGCTTATCGCCAAGAAGACAATATCGCAGAAGATAAAGCAGACGGCACCTATGTTGCTGAAGATCCGCGTTTTGACGAAACCCGCAGCGCCGGGCCAGCACCCAACACTGTCTAACCTCCGTCACCCGCCATGACCGCCTCTACCGCTCAAGTCTCTGTCATTGCTTCGGCCTCACGCATCGTATCCAAGGTGGGCTCTTCCCTTGTCACGAACGATGGCAAAGGCTTGGATCGAGAGGCCGTTGCACAATGGGCTGGACAAATTGCCGCCTTGCGACAGCAGGGCAAGCAAGTTGTGCTGGTATCGAGCGGCGCAATTGCCGAAGGGATGGCGCGTCTCGGCTGGGACAAGCGTCCGACCTCGATGCATGAACTGCAAGCCGCAGCCGCCGTTGGCCAAATGGGCTTGGCTCAGGCTTACGAGGTCGCCTTTGCCAAACACAATCTTCGCACCGCACAAATTCTGCTTACGCACGAAGACCTCGCGGATCGCCAGAGGTATCTGAATGCACGCTCTACGCTCTTCGCGTTGTTACGTTTGGGCGTCGTGCCTATCGTCAATGAAAACGATACCGTTGCGACGGACGAAATCGCGGTAGGCGACAACGACACGCTCGGTGCACTGGTCACCAATCTGATTGAAGCGGATGCCCTCATCATCCTGACCGATCAACGCGGGCTGTACGAATCTGACCCCCGTCAAAATCCAAACGCTAAATTTGTAGCCCATGCGCTCGCAGGTGATCTAAATCTAGAAGCCATGGCGGGCGGCACTGGCTCAGGTATCGGCAAGGGTGGCATGCTCACCAAAATTTTGGCGGCAAAACGCGCTGCGCGCAGCGGTGCGCACACTGTGATCGCTTCAGGACGTGAACAAGACGTGATGGTTCGCCTGGCAGCTGGCGAATGCATCGGCTCGGAACTGCGGGCTGAGTTACCTGTTCTGTCGGCCCGAAAACAATGGATGGCCGATCACCTCAGGTTACGCGGCAAACTAATTCTTGATGCTGGCGCAACAAAAGCCCTACTCGAAGAGGGCAAAAGCTTATTGCCGATCGGGGTCAAGGAAGTCCAGGGTGAATTCGAGACGGGTGATGTCGTCGCCTGCATCGACCCGACGGGCAAAGAGTGCGCTCGGGGCTTGGTGAACTATTCAGCCTCGGATACCCGACGCATCATGGGCCAACCATCGTCCAAAATCGCAGACATTCTGGGTAGCGTGGCAGAGACAGAACTGATGCACCGCGACAATCTGATCATTCTTGACTGAGTTCTAAGGAGTTCTCCTCCCAAACGAAGCAAGAAGCCCTATACTTTGCACCATTATGCGGGGGTACTTGGCAAGTCGCCAGGTTGAGAGAGTCCCTTCGTACCAGTACGGATAATGCCGATGCTGGGAGCGCATTCCGGTAAAGCCGGAATAGATCCCGATTCGGCTCCAATCAATTATTTGGAGCGATTCTATGAATGCCATTCCTAAGTTTTTAGCCGCCACCGCTGAAGTCGATGCCGCCGCCGTTGCGCCTCTGCCCAAATCACGCAAGACCTACGAGATAGGATCACGTCCTGACATTCGCGTTCCGTTTCGTGAAATCGAACAAGAAGACACCGCGACCTCGTTCGGCGGTGAGAAAAATCCTCCTCTCACGGTCTATGACACGAGCGGCCCTTACACAGACCCCAGCGTCAAAATCGATATCCGTCGCGGACCCCCCGAACTGCGTCGCACTTGGATCGATGAGCGCGCCGACACGGAACTGCTGGCAGGCCCGAGCAGTGCCTACGGCCAAGAGCGTTTAACGGATCCAAAACTGACGGCGATGCGCTTTGACTTGCG
>JBILHV010000143.1:0-5037 GCA_044350305.1 Burkholderiaceae bacterium | reverse complement strand
ACTTGGCGGAGGCGCAGGGATTCGAACCCTGGATGCAAGTTTTAGCTCACATACTCCCTTAGCAGGGGAGCCCCTTCAGCCGCTCGGGCACGCCTCCAAACCAAGGCGAGATTCTAGCATGGCTAGCCCCTGCCCTAGCAAACTCCAGATTAGGCCTTTTTTGCAGGTGCAGTCTCTAAACCAAACGCCTTGTGCAGCGCCCTCACCGCCAGCTCCATGTACTTGTCACTAATTACGACGGAGGTCTTAATTTCGCTCGTGCTGATCATATGGATATTGATGTTTTCTTGAGCAAGCGTCTTGAACATCAAGCTTGCTACGCCCGCGTGCGAACGCATGCCGATCCCCACGATCGACACTTTTGCGACCTTGTCGTCCGACAAGACTTCGCGAGGGTGCACGGACGGTGCAATCTTGTCTTTGATCACAGCTAGGGTCCGGGCAAATTCGTTGCGATGCACCGTGAAAGAAAAGTCCGTTGTGCCATCGACCGACTGGTTTTGAACAATCATATCCACATCAATATTGGCATCCGCGACCTGACCCAGAATTGCAAACGCGATACCTGGCTTGTCCGGGACGCCTAGCAGGGTCACTTTGGCTTCGTCGCGGCTAAAGGCAATGCCTGAAACAACGGCTGCTTCCATTTTTTCATCTTCCTCAAAAGTAATCAGGGTGCCAGAACGCATTTCTTCGTCTAGCGGAATATCGGGATCGGTAAGCGATGACAGTACGCGAGTGGGTACGCGGTATTTACCAGCGAACTCAACAGAGCGGATCTGTAAAACCTTGGATCCTAACGAAGCCATCTCAAGCATTTCTTCGAACGAGATCACACTCAAACGGCGTGCGTCGGGCTCGACTCTAGGATCGGTTGTATAGACGCCATCCACGTCCGTATAGATTAGGCACTCATCTGCTTTTAAGGCTGCCGCCACAGCCACGGCGGACGTATCAGAGCCGCCACGACCAAGCGTTGTAATGTGTCCTGCATCGTCGACGCCTTGGAAGCCGGTCACGACGACGACACGCCCAGCGTCGAGATCTGCACGAATACGCTTATCGTCAATTGCGGTAATTCGCGCTTTGGTAAAAGACGAGTCAGTGCGGATCGGAACTTGCCACCCTGCATAGCTACGGGCTTGCAAACCAGCAGCCTGCAAGGCAATGGCAAGAAGTCCGCTGGAGGCTTGTTCGCCGGTCGCGGCGATCATATCCAACTCGCGGCCATCGGCGGTTTCAGAAAGCTCTTTAGCTAAACCTAGAAGTCGATTCGTTTCGCCAGACATCGCAGAGGGCACCACGACCACCTGGTGGCCTGCCGCGTGCCATTTTGCGACGCGACGCGCAACGTTTTTGATGCGTTCGACCGAACCCATCGAGGTGCCGCCATACTTGTGAACAATAAGTGCCATGATCGTGTGAGCAAAAATGCCGTGAGGCAGGAGCAAAGACGACTATTTTAGCCCGAAGACAAGGAAACCCGCCCCCGAACGCACTGAACCCGGTAGCTGCCGTGCTGCCAAAGCAGCTCGCGATCATGTCCTAAGGCGTGCAATTGACGGAGTTGACGCATGAGTTCCGCCAGACGGCGTTCGCCCGGCATGGCTGCGCCACGCTGATTGAGCCAATACCGTAAGACCAAGGCCTGCCGCGGTTCGCTCAGACTACGCCAACGCTGCAAACTAAAACTCATCCCATGAGGATCGGGCTCGAGGGTCTGCCAGTCACCCGCCGCGACCTCATCAAGGATTTGCGAGGTCTCTTGCGCTTGTTTGGCATGCCTCGTTAACGTTTGTCGCCAAGCCGGCCAGCGCAGATCGAGCACTGGGATGAGCTCGGCACGCAGCGCGCCACGCGCGTACTGCACATCGCTATTGCTTGGATCCTGAACAGGATACCATCCCGATCGTTGTGCATAGGCTTGCGTCAGAGCGACCAATACATTGCGATCGATATCCAGCCAAGGCCGCAACAGTTGCAGATCGCCACGCAGCGCTTGCGCATGCATTGCACCCAAGCCCAGCACCCCCGCACCGCGAAGCAAACGCAACAGGACCGTTTCAGCCTGATCCTGCCGATGATGAGCAAGCAGTATCGCTGTCACGCCCTGCGATCGTGCCAAGTCTGCCAGAGCAACATAGCGCGCCTGTCTGGCAGCCGCCTCAATACCCAAACCAGAATCTTGCGCGACCTCGACATGCTGTAACGACAGTGGCACAGCCAAGTCGTGGGCCAGCCCCTGCAAATGGGCTGCCCAAGTATCTGCCTCGGCATATAAACCGTGATGCACATGAAAGAAATGCAAGGGATGTTCCGTCTGCTTGCATACTTCTTGCGCGACAAGCGCGAGTGCAACGGAATCAATGCCACCACTTAAGGCAACCGCGACCGACGAACGATTAGGAAGCGTTGCGAGCGACTGACCCAGCGCATCTAGCAGCGCTTGATCGAACTCAAGGTCGGCGTTAGGCGTCGCGGACAACCACGCCTCTAAGCGCGAACCTCTTGAAAACGGCCATACGACAACAGCCTTTCAAGACGGTGTTCAATGAGTTGCTCAGGGGACATGCCCGATAATTGACGCAAGGCGTCGGCAAGCGAGCGGCGCAACAAACGCGCCATCACGCGGGGATCGCGATGCGCTCCCCCGACGGGCTCGTTGACCACCCGATCGATCAAACCAAATTCTTTCAAACGATCTGCGGTAATCGCCAAAGCGGCTGCGGCCTCGGAAGCCTTGTCCGGGCTACGCCACAGGATGGATGCACAACCCTCAGGTGAAATCACCGAGTACGTCGAATACTGCAACATCATCACGACGTTACCGACCGCAATCGCTAGGGCACCACCCGACCCACCTTCACCGATAATTGTCGAAATAATGGGTACACGCAGTTCCGCCATCGCATACAAATTGTGACCGATGGCTTCAGATTGACCGCGTTCCTCTGCACCAATGCCGGGATAGGCACCGGGAGTATCCACAAAGGTGAAGACAGGCAAATTAAATTTTTCAGCTAAGCGCATCAAGCGCATCGCCTTGCGATAACCCTCGGGCCGGGGCATACCAAAGTTACGTGCTGCACGCTCCTTCGTGTCACGGCCTTTTTGATGTCCGATGACCATGCAGGGCGCGCCATTAAAACGCGCCATGCCACCCACGATCGACAAGTCGTCTGCGTACATACGATCGCCGTGCAGCTCATGGAAGTCCGTAAAAATCTCTCGCACATAATCGAGCGTGTAAGGACGCTGCGGATGGCGCGCAACCATCGACGTTTGCCAAGGCGTGAGCTTGGCATAGATATCTTTGGCTAGTGTTTGACTTTTTTGCTGTAAGCGATTGATTTCGTCCGAAATATCAACGGCCGAATCCGCCTGCACATAGCGCAGTTGCTCGATCTTACCTTCTAACTCACCAAGAGGCTGTTCGAACTCTAAAAAAGTATTACGCATATTTCTTTGACTCTTTGAACAATGACGTTAAATCAATATTCCACTGGAACGGGGTCTAGACTACGCCACAAATACCACGTTGCCACGGTCGACCAAGGCTGCCAACCTTGCGCAACCTCTCGGGCCTCAAAACGAGATACAGGCTCACCGCTGAAGTAGTGTAACGAGATTGCGTTGAGCAAACCAACATCATCGAGCGGCAACACATCAGGGCGCTGCAAATTAAAAATTAAAAACATCTCTGCCGTCCAGCGACCGATCCCTCGGATCGCGGTTAATTCGGCAATCACGGACTCATCATCCATCGCAGCCCATTTTTTGGGGTGAACACGTTTTTCAGAAAAGTGTGTAGACAAATCTAATATGTACTCAGCCTTGCGGCCTGACAAGCCGGCCGCGCGCAACTTTTCTAATCCGGCTTTTTGAACGGAGGCGGGCGTCGGGCGTTTACCGCATTCGAGCAATAAACGTTGCCACACCGACTCTGCCGCCTTGACAGAAATTTGCTGCCCGACAATCGAACGGGCCAATGTCATGAAGGGATTGCCACGCGAAACCAGGCTTATGTTTGGAAACTTTGGGATGAGTTTTTTCATGATGCGATCCCGACGCATCAAATGCGCGACAGCGGCATCCCAATAATCGGGCTTCACGATCGGAGCGGCAGTAATAGGCATATCAAGGACCTTAGGCGCGACGCCACTGAGTCAAACCACCAGGCTTGTCATCAAGCTCGACACCTGCAGCTTTCAGTGTTGCACGAATTTGGTCCGCACCTGCAAAATTTTTAGCCTTTTTGGCCTCGGCACGTGCAACGATCAAGGCCTCGATCTCTGCTTCCGGCATCAACGCGTCCCTCGTTGCCCCCTGCCCTGCAACAGCCTCTTCGATGGCACGACGTGTATACCGCGTTGCGCTTTGAAAATACACCGCAGGATCTTGCTGCAGTAAGCCCAGCACGTCAGCCAAGGCCTTTAACTGCGCGCACAGCGTTGCGTCTTGCGTACGATTGACTTGACTGGCCAGTTCAAATAACGCGGCTACTGCACCGGCTGTATTGAAGTCATCGTCCATAGCCTCTCGGAACGCCTGCGCCTGGGGGCTTGACCAATCAACCTGCACCGCAGCGCCGGCAGGTGTATTTTGAAGCGTTTGGTAGAGACGATCGAGCGAGAGCTGTGCATCGACCAAATTATCTGGCGCATAGTTTTGCGGGCTACGGTACTGATTGCGCACGATAAAAAAGCGCAGCATCTCAGCTTCGCGAGGATTTACGACATAATCGGATGCTTCAGCATCACCCGTCGCAACGCTCACCTTGCCGATCGTTTGACGAATTGTTTTAAAGTTACCCAAGGATTTAGACATTTTGTCCGAATCCACCATGAGCGGACCGCAATGCATCCAGGTATTGGCGAGCGTCCCACCAAAAGCGCCTTCCGTTTGAGCGATCTCGTTTTCATGATGTGGAAACTTTAGATCTGGGCCTCCCCCATGAATATCCAAAGGCACCCCTAAAAGTGCCTTACTCATAGCGGAACATTCAATATGCCAGCCGGGGCGCCCCCAACCGTAGGG